>DATGJK010000403.1:0-5409 GCA_035295245.1 Acidobacteriaceae bacterium | reverse complement strand
TTCGGCGACTGCGCGATGCGAAAAAGACGGGGCGCATCATCAACATCAGTTCTGTCCATGAGGACATGGCCTTTCCTGGCTTCACGAGCTACTGCGTCAGCAAAGGGGGGCTGCGGATGATGATGCGCAACCTCGCCGTGGAACTCGGTCCGCTGGGCATCACCATCAATAACGTGGCTCCCGGGGCCATCGTCACACCCATTAACAAGAACCTGCTCAACGACCCGGTCAAGCTGGAGTCGCTGCTCAACAACATCCCGCTGAACCGCCTCGGTTCGGTCGACGACGTTGCCGGGCTGGTCGCGTATCTCGCGTCCGATGAAGCATCCTATGTCACTGGTTCCACATTCATTATTGATGGCGGACTGATGCGCAATTACCACGAGCAGTAAGTTCCCCTATGGCCTCAAAAATCGAAGACTACGGGCTGATCGGCGACTGCGAAACAGCAGCGCTGGTCGCCCGCAACGGATCCATTGACTGGCTCTGCTGGCCCGACTTTTCTTCTCCGGCATGTTTCGCGTCGCTTCTGGGCACTGAGAAAAACGGCTTCTGGCGAATCTTTCCGAAGGGCGGCGAATGGAAATCGCTGCGCCGGTACCGGGCTCATACGCTGATTCTCGAAACCACCTTTGAGGGACCGGATGGAGCGGTGCGCCTCATCGACTTCATGCCGATCCGCGAGAAGCACTCCGACGTGGTGCGCATCGTGGAGGGCGTGCGCGGAACGGTCAGTATGTGCATGCAGCTGGTTTTGCGCTTCGATTACGGCCGCACCGTTCCCTGGGTGACGGGCATCGAGGATGGCATCCGCGCTGTGGCCGGGCCGAGCCTGACTGTATTGCGCAGCGATGTTCCGTTGCGCGGCGTCGGCTTACAAACGGAGGCCGAGTTCACGATCAGCCACGGTGAACGCCGCTGGTTCACGCTGACTTACGGGGAATCGTGGGAGCCGGATCCGGAGCCCATCGACGCTCATCAGGCGCTGGAAGATACGGAGAGGTTCTGGACGCGCTGGGTGAGAAAGCTGGACTACGACGGCCGTTACCGTGATCATGTGGAGCGCTCCGTCATCGCCCTGAAGGCGATGACGTTCCGGCCTACTGGCGGAGTGGTCGCAGCGATGACGACGTCGCTGCCGGAGGCAATCGGAGGGTCGCGCAACTGGGACTACCGGTACTGCTGGCTGCGGGACACGACCTTCACACTGCTGGCCATGACGACGGCTGGATATCACGATGAGGCGTCGGCGTGGCAGGAATGGCTGCTGCGCGCGGTGGCCGGCAGTCCCGATCAGGTGCAGATCATGTACGGACTGAAGGGCGAGCGCTCGCTGGTGGAATGGGAAGCGGACTGGCTGCCGGGATACGAGAAGTCGCGACCGGTGCGCATCGGCAACGCTGCCGCGAATCAGGTACAGCTCGACATTTACGGCGAGATGCTCGACACGTTTTTTCACGCACTGCATCGCATGGGCAAGCGCACCGCCGATGAGTTCCGCGCGCTGGTTCTGCTGCTCGATCAGCTGGAGAAGATCTGGCAGCGGCCCGACGAAGGCATCTGGGAGACACGCGGCGGGCGCGAGCAGTTCACCTACTCGAAGATGATGGCGTGGGTGGCCTTCGACCGCGCGATTCTGATCGCGCGCAAGCTTGGCGCAAAGGATGCCCCGATCGAAAGATGGGAGAAGCTGCGCGCCACCATCCATAAGGAGATCTGCCACAAGGCGTGGAATGAGAAGAAGCAGAGCTTCGTGCAGTACTACGGGGCCGATGAACTCGACGCATCGCTTCTGCTGATGCCGATGGTGGGGTTTCTCCCGGCGGGCGATCCGCGCATCCGCGGCACGATTGAGGCGATCGAGAGGGAACTGACGCAGGATGGCTTCGTGATGCGGTACGACACGTCGAAGGTGAAAGACGGACTGCCCGCTGGCGAGGGCGCTTTTCTCGCGTGCAGTTTCTGGATGGTGAGCTGCCTGCACGCGATCGGCCGCGAGCACGATGCGCGCGCTCTGTACGATCGGCTGCTCGGCCTCTGCAATGATCTGGGATTCCTCTCGGAGGAATACGACGTGGAGCGCAAGCGGCTGGTCGGCAATTTTCCCCAGGCCTTCTCACACATCGCCCTGGTCAACGCCGCATTCGACCTCGAGGGCAAGAACGGACATCGTCATCGCGCGCATCGGCACGGTCATGGCGATGCCGCACACGGCCGCAGCAAGGCAGAAGAGGTGCGAGCCTGAGAGAATCGATGGGGGCGGGCTTGTGCTGGGCCTCCGATCCAACTTCAAACCATGCGAGGAAGAGACTGAATGCACCGGTTTCGCGTGTGGGCGCCGAAAGCCCAACGTGTGCGCGTTGAGGTGAACGGCGACAAGTTCTCGATGCAGCCCACCGAGGGTGGATGGTGGCAGGCCGATGTAGAGGAGGCAGGCCCGGGCTCCGACTACGCATACTTCCTGAACGACGAGGAGTTGGCGCTGCCCGATCCGCGCTCGGAGTGGCAGCCACAGGGCGTGCACGGCCGGTCGCGCATTCCGGACCATAAGGCTTTCGCGTGGACGGATGCCGGCTGGCAGGCCCCGCCGCTGAGCAGCGGCATCGTCTACGAGCTGCACGTCGGCACATTCACAGCCGAGGGCACTCTGGATGCCGCGCAAAAGAAGCTGGACGCGCTACGCGATCTGAGCATCACGCATGTCGAGCTGATGCCGGTGAACTCCTTTCCCGGGCGCCAGGGCTGGGGATATGACGGCGTCGATCTCTTCGCGCCGCATGAGCCGTATGGCGGACCGGATGCGCTGAAGGGGTTTGTGAACGGCTGCCATGAGAAGGGGCTCGCGGTCCTGCTCGACGTCGTCTACAACCACCTTGGTCCCTCGGGAAACTATCTCGGCAAGTTCGGCCCCTACTTCACCGCATCGCATCACACGCCGTGGGGTGACGCGGTCAACCTGGAAGAGGCGGGCAGCCACGAGGTTCGCCGGTTCTTCTGCGACAACGCGCTGTTCTGGCTTCGCGAGTACCATTTCGACGGCCTGCGCCTCGATGCCGTGCATGCTTACGTGGATCGTTCCGCCATTCACTTTATGGAGCAGATCACCGCGGAGGTTCACGCACTGCAGGCTGAAACGGGCAGGCGCTATGTCGTGATTGCCGAGAGCGACCTGAACGACCCGCGGCTGGTCACCGCTCCTGAAGCGGGCGGTTACGACATGGACGCGCAGTGGAGCGACGATTTTCATCACGCGCTGGTGACTGCGCTCAGCGGCGATCGCAGCGGCTACTACACCGACTTCGGAGAGCTCGGCCAAATTGCGAAGGCGCTGCGCGACGTCTACGTCTATGACGGCCGGTACTCGCCGCATCGCGATCGCGTTCACGGCAAGCCGGTGCGCGGGCTGCCCGGGTGGCGTTTTCTGGGCTTTGCACAGAACCACGATCAGGTGGGCAACCGCGCCAAAGGAGAACGGCTGTCGCATATCGTGAGCTTCGGCCGGGCGAAGATCGCGGCTGCCATGGTCATGACCGCGCCCTTCGTCCCCATGATCTTTCAGGGCGAGGAGTGGGCCGCATCGTCGCCTTTCCAGTTCTTCACGAACCACGATCCTGAACTGGGCAGGCTCGTCTCTGAGGGGCGGAAGAAGGAGTTCGCCCGATCCGGATGGAAGCCGGCCGAGGTGCCCGATCCACAGGCGCCGGAGACGTACCAGCGCTCGCAGCTGAACTGGGATGAACGGCGCAGCGGATGCCATGCGGAGATGCTCGAGTGGTACCGCAGGCTGATCGCGCTGCGCCGGAGCACGCCCGATCTGCTCGACGGCGATTTGAGCCGCGTGCAGGTGCGCTGCAGCGAGTCGGAACGGTGGCTCGCCATGGAGCGGGGGCGTGTCACGGTCGCGTTCTCGCTGGCTGGACAGCCAGTCGAACTAACGGTTCGCTCCGGCTCGCGTATGGTGCTGCAATCGGACGAAGACATTCGCCTCAACGGCGGCAATCTCACACTGCCGCCGGATTCTGTCGCCATCCTGGTCGAAGACTTACAGTAGATATCGATGAATGAACTCTGGTTCGCCCTCATTCTGTTCCTCAGCTCGGTGGGAGCAGGATTGTTGGGAGCGCTGAGTGGGCTGGGCGGCGGAGTCGTCATCGTTCCCCTGCTGACAGTTGTGTTTCACGTCGACATTCGCTATGCGATCGGGGCTTCGCTGGTTTCTGTTATCGCCACCTCGTCGGGTGCGGCGGCTGCGTATGTGCGCGAGGGATTCTCGAACATCCGCGTAGGAATGTTTCTCGAGATCGCGACGACGCTGGGAGCCCTGGTGGGCGCCTGGCTGACAACACGCGTTCCCACCAAAGACATCGGCATCGTCTTTGGCGTGGTGCTGCTGTACTCGGCATGGGCCTCGCTGAAGAAGACGCACGAAACCTTCACGAAAGAGCCCGATGCCATGGCGGTGCGCCTTCGGCTGGAGGGCGAGTTACCTGTCGGCGATGGCGTGCAGCCCTACGTCGCTCAGCGCGTGCCGCTGGGCTTCGGGCTGATGTGGCTCGCCGGTGCGCTTTCCGGACTGCTGGGGATCGGTTCAGGTGCGGTCAAGGTGCTGGCGATGGACCAGGCCATGCGCCTGCCCTTCAAGGTTTCGACCACCACCAGCAATTTCATGATTGGAGTCACGGCGGCGGCCAGCGCCGGGCTCTACTGGCGCAGCGGCTACCTGACTCCCTCGCTGGTGTTTCCCGTGATGCTCGGCGTGCTGGCTGGATCGCTGATTGGGTCGCGCGTGCTGGTGAAGGCGCGAGTGCACACGCTCAAGCTGGTTTTCTCACTGCTGATCGTGGCGATGGGCATTGAGATGATCATCAACAACGTGCTGGGGAAATAGAAGGATGAGCTGGAACGACAAGCGGCTGGAGACGGTGGTTGGCGTGATGCTGCGCACCGGCGTCATGGCGGCCGCCGCCGTGGTGCTGACCGGCGGCATCCTCTACCTGTTTCAGAACCATGGTCCACGCCCCGACTACCGCCATTTCCACGGCGAAGATGCGCGGCTCATGCATCTGGGTTCCATTCTTCACGGGGCTGCGGCATTCGACGCGCGCAGCATCATCATGCTCGGGCTGCTGCTGCTCATTGCGACGCCGGTGGCACGGGTCGCCATGTGCATCATCGGCTTCCTCTTCGAGAGGGACAGGCTGTACGTCGCGGTGAGCGCGCTTGTGTTCGTGATCCTGATCTACAGCCTGTTCTTCCACCACTAGTGCGCTACGCCGGCGCGCCGACTGCGGCAGGCGCGATGAATTCGGCGAGCTGCTCTGAGGTGAGCAAGCCGCTGCGGAGCCGGCCGCGGACCTCGATCGCTGGAACGGCACGGATGCCTTTCTCGATGAGCAGATCGGGCCGCAG
>DATGJK010000402.1:0-3789 GCA_035295245.1 Acidobacteriaceae bacterium | reverse complement strand
GCGCCGCAGATCGAGCAGAACGTGCGCAAGGCGGCGGCTTCCGTTCCCGGCGTGGTGGGACTGGAGAAGTGCTTCGTGCGCAAAGTCGGCTTCCGCTATTACGTCGATCTGCACGTGATCGTGAACGGCGACCTGACAGTTCGCTCCGGCCACGCCATCTCGCACCGGGTGGAGGATAAGGTGCTGGCCAGCGTGGACCGGGTCGCCAAGGTGCTGGTCCACATCGAGCCGGAAGAAGAGCTGCTGAATCCGAGCCACAGCGATATGTAGGGCGCGCACGAAGGTCATCGGTTCACGAAATTTCAATGAACCGACGCGGGGGAGCGTGCGTATACTCCTCTGCTATGTTGAACGCCGCCTGGAAACTTGCGTTGATATCCGCCCTTGCCTTGCCTGCCGGAGCGCAGCAGCAGCCCGCGCCGGCAGCGCCCGCCGCCACCTCCAACGCTGCCGCTCCCGCCGCAGCCACCACCGCCGCTGCTCCCAAAATCGAGAACCAGGACAGCTTCACGATTGTGGGCGTCACGGTTCGCACGAAAGCCGCCGATGAAGCCGGGGGCCAGGGGAAGATTCCCGGCCTGTGGCAGAACGCGATGGGGAGCGGCCAGCTGGAGCAGATCCCGAACCGGGTGGGCGATGGTCTGGTTGTCGTCTACAGCAACTTCACGCCGGAGGGAGACTACGACTACACGCTGGGCGTGCGCGTTTCCTCGGCCGACAAGATTCCCGACGGCATGGTGAAACAGACGATTGCGGCCGGAAAGTATGCCGTGTTTCAGTCGGAACAGGGGCCGCCGCAGGAGATTATTCCGGCGCTGTGGAAGCACATCATGAGCTTGTCGCCGCAGGAGCTTGGCGGCGAGCGAGCTCATCAGACGGACTTCGAGACGTATCCGCCGATCACCGATCCCAGCACGATGCAGATGTCGGCGCACATCGGGCTGAAGTAGCGGCCAGCAGCGGAATGGGGCGCGAGGGTGGCAGGGTGCAGAACGCCACTACACCCGAATCCCCTAAACCCTTTACCCTGTTTTCATGAGTTCTATCCAGGTTCAGTTGCCCGACGGCTCCGTCCGCGAGGTGCCGCAGGGCACGACGCCGCTGTCGATCGCTCAGGACATCTCGCCGCGTCTGGCGCAGGCTGCGCTGGTGGCGCGCATTCGCCCGCTGAAGGCCGCCGCTGCCGGTGCAGCGTCTGCCGATGGCTCGGAAGCTTCGATGTATGGCGCCGAGGATCCGCACGCCGAGCGGCTCGTCGATTTATCCACTCCTCTGCAGGAAGACGTGGCGCTGCAGCTGGTGACGGAAAGAGATCCCGACGCATTGAAGGTGCTGCGTCACTCGGCAGCGCACGTATTGGCGACCGCGGTGCTGGAGCTGTTTCCGGAGACGAAGCTGGGCCACGGTCCGGCGACGGAGAGCGGCTTCTTCTATGACTTCTGGCGGCCGACGCCGTTCACTCCCGAAGATCTGAAGCTGATTGAAGGGCGCATGGCCGAAGTGGCTGCGCGCGACGAGAAGTTCGTGCACGAATTCGAGCCGCGGGAAGAGGGTCTGGAGAAATTTCGCGGCGGCAATGACTTCATGAAGGTGCACTTCGTCGAGAAGTTCACCAAGCCGGGCGAGCCGATTTCGCTGTACCGCAACGGGAAGTTTGTGGACTTCTGCCGCGGTCCGCATGTGCCGTCGACGGGCCGGGTGAAAGCGACGAAGGTGATGAGCCTATCCGGCGCGTACTGGCTCGGCGATGAGAAGAACCCGCAGCTGCAGCGCATCTACGGGACGGCATTCTTCTCAAAGAAGGACCTCGACGAATATCTGGAGAAGCTGGAGGAGGCGAAGCGGCGCGATCACCGGCGGCTGGGGAAGGAGCTGGAACTCTTCACGATCAGCGACGAGGTCGGCGCCGGACTGCCGCTGTGGCTTCCGAAAGGCGCGACGATTCGTCGGCTGCTGGAGGAGTACATCCTGGAGCGCGAACGCGAGATGGGCTACGAGCATGTCTATACGCCGAGCCTGGCGAAGGTGGACCTGTACAAGCGCTCGGGGCACTGGGCGCATTATCACGAAGACATGTTCCCGCCGATGGAGTTCGAGAACGAGGAGCTGGTGCTGCGGCCGATGAATTGTCCGCACCACATCCTCATCTACGAATCGAAGCTGCGCAGCTATCGCGAGCTGCCGGTGCGGCTGGCGGAGCTGGGCACGATGTACCGGTACGAGCGCTCCGGTGTGCTGAGCGGCCTGAGCCGGGTACGCTGCATGACGCTGAACGATGCTCACATCTTCTGCACGCCGGATCAGATCAAAGAGGAATTCTCGAACGTGATGAAGCTGGTGGAGCTGGCGTATCGCGACCTGGGCATCACGAATTACAAGTACCGGCTGTCGCTGCGGGATCCGAAGAACAAGGCGAAGTACGTGGACAACGACGCGATGTGGGAGCTGGGCGAGCGCGTGCTGCGCGAGGCGCTCGACTCGCTCGGACTTCAGTACCGGGAGAGCCCGGGAGACGCGGCGTTCTACGGGCCGAAGCTCGACATTCAGCTGGCCGATGTTCTGGGCCATGAAGAGACGTACTCGACAATCCAGGTGGATTTCCATCTGCCGAATCAGTTCGGCCTGGAGTACACCGGGGCGGACGGCAACCGGCACCGGCCGGTGATGATCCATCGCGGCGTCATCAGCACCATGGAACGCATGGTGTCGTATCTGATCGAGATGTATGCCGGCGCGTTTCCGCTGTGGCTGGCGCCGGTGCAGGCGGGCCTGGTGCCGATCGCGGAGCGGCATCACGCGTACGCGCAGAAGGTCCAGAAGGCGCTGCAGGAGGCGGGGCTGCGCGTCGAGGTGGATGCGCGCAACGAGAAGATGAACGCGAAGATTCGGGACTTCACGCTGCAGAAGATGCCTTACGTGCTGGTGATGGGCGATAAAGAAGAGGCGAGCGAGGCGGTAAGCGTGCGCACGCGCGGCAAAGGCGATCAGGGGTCGATGTCGCTGCAGCAGTTCATTCAGCGAACGAAGGAGCTGGTCGCGGGAAAATCGCAGGAGCTCTAGAAAGAGGTCGGCAATGAGGACGTCAGCGGCGGTGGCGATGCTCTCGGTGGCGGTGGTGCTGGTTTTTTGCGGCTGGCTGTTTCTCTTCAAAACGCGCCATGTGCTCCACCTGGCGCGACACACGCACCGCACGAGTCCGGGGTGGATTCAAAACTGGCCGGGGCACCGGATGATCTTCAAATCCTGGTACCCGGTCTATCTGCGCTTTGGCGGGATTCTGGCGTGGCTGCTGGCGGCTTGTCTGATCTCGGTGGCGCTGCTGAATTTCCTGCGCTGACGTGCAGCCGCTCAGGCTGGAATCGAGTCGAAAATCTCGGGCTGCCGGCTCAGCAGCTCGTCTACTGCATCCGACTGCGCGTCGCGGAGGGCTTCACCGGCGAGCAGGATGGAGGGAGCCGGAACCGAGGCGAGCTGATCGAGGTGCGCCAGCGTGCTGCGGACGATCTGCTGATCCGGCTGCGCAGCCCGCGAGACGATCACGCAGGGGAGATCGGCGGGATGGCCTTCGCTGCGCAGCTGCGCGGCAATGGCGGTGAGGTCGCGGCCTGGCATGTAGACGACGCGCGTCGCTCCGAGGAGCGATGCCGGCTGGAGCGGTGAGCCGGGGGCGTGGTGGCCGGAGGAGAAGCTGATGCTGGAGGCGCTGCGGCGGTCCGTTAGAGGACGACGAAGCGCTGCTGCGGCGGCAAAGGCGGCGGTGATTCCGGGCACGATTTCGTGCGGGATTCC
>DATGJK010000401.1:0-3058 GCA_035295245.1 Acidobacteriaceae bacterium | reverse complement strand
CATTGGCAAACGCCGACGCTGTGGCCTCCCCCCGGCTCCTTCGAGTGCTCCGGGCGGCGCCGCATCGTAAGCCGGCCGCCTTCGGGGGGAACATGATTCGCGCAGCTCTTCTTAGTCTGTTGCTGGTTGCGCCGCTCTGCGCGCAAAGCCGCGAACTCGACGTCTCGCCCACGGGCGGATGGGCGGACACCGGCGTGGACGTGAAGGCCGGAGACACGCTGCAGATCACCGCCACAGGGCAACTGCAGTACGCCAACGCGGCGCAGTCCAATGGGCCTGCGGGACTGGCTCGCGGGTTTGCGGATCTGGCGCGCGTGCTGCCGCTGAATGATGCCGGCCGCGGCGCCCTGATTGGGCGCATCGGATCGAACAGCGCCGCGCGGCCCTTCCTGATCGGCGAGCAGACGACGGCGAAAGCGCCCATCGACGGACGCCTGTTCGTGGCGATCAACCAGTCGGCACTGGACGAGGGAGCCGGCTCCTATCACGTCACCATCGTGCGCACCGCGGCGACAACGACCGTCGCTGCCAATGTCACGGTGCCGTTCTTCACGAAAGACCTGCTCGACACGATTCCGACGCGCGTCAGCGATCCGAATGGCGCGCCGGGCGACCGCGTGAATTTCATCATTATCGGATCGCAGGAGCAGATGCAGGCGGCGTTCAAGGCCGCAGGATGGGTGGTCGTGGATCGAACCAACCGCGAAGCCATCATGACGGGGCTGTTTTCGAGCTTGTCGAAGGAAGCCTATGTCACGATGCCCATGAGCGAACTGCGCCTCTTCGGGCGTCCGCAGGATTTCGGCTACGCGCAGGCCGATCCGCTGCGCGTCGTGGCTTCGCGGCACCATTTCCGCATTTGGAAGGTGCCGGACCAGCTCGAGGGACTCACGGTTTGGGCAGGGGCTGGAACGCACGACATCGGCTTCGATCGCGACCAGCGCAACAACGGCATCACGCACCGGATCGATCCTGACACCGATGGGGAGCGCGATTACATTCGCGACAGCCTGATGCAGACGGGCCTGGTGGTGAAGGCTGCGTACGTCACGCCCACGGATCCCGTCCGCGAGGCGAAGACGGCGACCGGCAGCTCGTTCCATTCTGACGGGCGCACGCTGCTGATCTATCTTGCGGGATCGCCCGGCGCGGCGTCCTCGGCGGCATCGGAAGCTCCTCCGAAGTAGAGCCAGCGGCCGTAAAGCACGTGCCGGGCGGCTGCGCGCCAGCCCTTATACTCGAACGAGACCACTCGATTGAGGCGACGCCGTGTTCGAGAGCGAATTTGAGCGCAACCTTTACGCGCTCCGCCAGGAAAAGCTGAAGCAAATTGCCGCGCTGGGACAGCCTGCGTATCCCAACGCATTTCGGGCGACGCACGCGCTCGCGCAGATTCGGTCTGCTCATGACGGCGCGACCGGCGAGCAACTGGAGTCGCAGCGGATCGAAGTGGCCGTCGCGGGCCGGATCATGGCCATCCGCCAGCAGGGCAAGGCCGGATTCGCTACGCTGCAGCAGGACGGCGTACGCCTGCAGATCTACGTGCGCAAGGACGCGGTCGGCGATCAGGCCTTTGAGCTGTACAAGCTGCTCGATCTGGGCGATCACATCGGCGTCACCGGATATCTGTTTCGCACGCGCACCAACGAGCTCACGGTCCACGTGGAGACGATCACGTTCCTGGCCAAGGCGCTGCTCGCTCTGCCGGAGAAGTATCACGGCCTGGCGGATGTAGAGCTGCGGTATCGTCAGCGCTACGTCGATCTCTTCATGAACGGGCTGCTCAACGAGGGGGGGCCGGATCAGGTTGCGGTGCGCGACGTCTTCATCAAGCGGGCGCAGGTGCTGCGCGCCATGCGCAGCTTCTTCGACGCGCGCGGGTACATCGAGGTGGAGACGCCGATGATGCAGCCCATCGCCGGCGGGGCAGCGGCGAGGCCGTTCATCACCCACCACAACACGCTCGACATGGACCTGTTTCTCCGCATCGCGCCGGAGCTGTATCTGAAGCGGCTGGTGGTGGGCGGATTCGACCGCGTGTACGAGATCAACCGCAACTTCCGCAACGAGGGCATCTCGACGCAGCACAATCCTGAGTTCACGATGCTGGAGTTCTACCAGGCGTACGCGAACTATCACGACCTGATGGACCTGACCGAGGAGCTGGTGAAGTTCGTGGCCCAGGAAGTGAACGGATCGCTGATCACGCACTTTGCCATTACTAAAGGCCCTCGCGCGGGCGAGGTCGTAGAAATTGATCTTGGCAAGTGGGAACGGCTGACCATGCGGGAGGCCATAATTAAATGGTGGCCGGACAATGTACCCGGAAAACCCAGAATGGACGACCTGCGGAGCGAGGAGTCTACCATCACTTGGGTCCGATCAGTTTGGGACTCGATAAGGGTACCTTCCGAAGGTACCGATGATGAATTGGAAACACCGCGTCGAATGCTGGCCGCCAAAATCAGGGGCGTATTCTCGGCACTTGCCGAGATAGGCCAAATAACCCTGGAAAGCCGGGAGGGCGGCGGGCGCCTCGGGCCAACTCTTTCGCCGACTGCCCCGGCTGGCGTACAGATCGCGACACTTTTCGAACTGGTTGCCGAGGAGCATCTGATCGAGCCGACGATCATCCACGAGTTTCCCCTAGCTGTCTCGCCGCTCTCCAAACAAAAGCCCAGCGAGCCCGACTGGGTCGAGCGCTTTGAGTTCTACATTGGCGGATTCGAGCTGGGCAATGCCTTTAGTGAGCTGAACGATCCGGAGGAGCAGCGGCGGCGCTTCGAATTGCAGCTGGCCGAGCGGGCGCGCGGCGACGAAGAGGCCCATCAGATGGACCTGGACTACGTGCGGGCGCTGGCATACGGGCTGCCTCCCACGGGCGGCGAAGGCATCGGCATCGATCGCCTGACGATGGTGCTGAGCGGCGCGCGCTCCATCCGCGACGTGATCCTCTTCCCGCTGCTCAAGCCGGAAAAGAGCTCAGAGCACAGTGCACAGAGCACATCAGGCGAGTCAGCGGGTTAGCGAGTCCGCGGGTCAGCGGGCCCGCAAGTCA
>DATGJK010000400.1:0-8711 GCA_035295245.1 Acidobacteriaceae bacterium | reverse complement strand
TCAAGCGCACCATTCTGGAAATGGGCGGCAAAGACTCGATCGTCGTCTGTGCGGACGCGAACTTCGATGCGGCGGTGGACGGCGTGGTGGCCTCGGCGTTCGGGTTCAGCGGCCAGAAGTGCTCGGCGTGCTCAAGGGCGATCATCGAGGACTCGATTTACGACGCTTTCGTGGAGCGGCTGCGCGAGCGAGTGGAGCAGCTGAAGGTTGGCGATCCGGCACAGAATGCGAACCTGGGTCCGGTGGTCAGCGAAGGCGCGATGCGGACGATCCTCGAGTACATCGAGATCGGGAAGAAAGAAGGGCGTCTGGTCGCAGGCGGTAAGCCGATCGAGACGCCGGAGAAGGGCTACTACATCCAGCCGACGGTGATTGCGGATGTCGCTCCGCAGGCGCGCATTGCCCAGGAAGAGATATTTGGGCCGGTGCTGGCGCTGATCCGGGCGCGGGATTTCGATGAGGCGCTCACGATCGCCAACAACACGGAATTCGGACTGACGGGCTCGGTGTACTCCACAGACCGGGCCAGGCTGGACCGCGCGCGGCTGGACTTCCACGTGGGGAACCTGTACTTCAACCGGAAATGCACCGGGGCCATGGTGGGCTGCCATCCTTTTGGTGGCTTCAACATGTCGGGGACGGACTCAAAGGCCGGAGGCCCGGACTACTTGTATCTCTTTACCCAGGCGAAGGCCGTTGGGGAAAAGCTGGCGTAAAGTTACGCAGCAGGAATTGCAGGATTGACAGAGCCGTTGCGGATTAGCAGAATGGGCCGCAGGTCCGGAAGCACTGGTTGGGAGGGCCCGGTGGCAAACATCTTGTGCGTTGATGACGATCCGGAGATGGTCGCGCTGAAGCAGACGATTCTGGAAAGCGCCGGCCACAGAGTGACAGGATGCGTTTCGGCGGAAGCGGCACGTCACGCGCTGGAGAGCCAGAAGTTCGATGCGGTGGTGACGGACTGGCGGCTGGGCGACGGCGTGGGCCGCAGCGTGGTGCAGTCGGCCAGGGCGCACTCGAGCGCGCCGGTGATCGTGGTGTCCGGCTACGTGGCGGAAGCTTTTCAGGCGGCAGAGCCGCACGCCGACCTGTACCTGGAAAAGCCGGTGAATCCAGTGGAATTGATCAAAGCGATGGAGACGCTGCTGAAATCGAAGACAAGCAGCAGCGCCCCTCTCGCTGGATGCGCCGGCTGAGAGCCGGGCATGCCGTGATTCAAATACCCTGCATGATCTGTTCGCCGACAGCCTGCGCTGCCTCCGCCAACATGCGGTGATGCATGGTGAACAGAGCCAGTTCCAGCCGGTCGGAGACGCCGGTCTTATCGTAGATGCTGCGCAAATAGTTCTTGATGACCTGTTCGGTGGTGGTGAGCCGAACGGCGATCTCCTTGTTTTTGCAGCCCTGGACGATGAGGGCGACGATTTTGAGTTCCTTGGGCGTAAGGCGGTCGCGAACGCGGGAGCCAACGGCATCCTCGTCGAGGCCGGGCGTTTCGATGCCGGCGGCGCGGACGTGGCGGTCGCCTTGTCCAACGCGGCGGACGCACTCGATGAGGGCGGGTCCAGTCACGTTACGATGGGCCGCGCCCGTGACGCCGGCGCTGAGCCAGGGTTGCACGGACTCGCCGTTCTCGGCGATGACGATGCTGCGGCTGCCTGCGGAAAGGACGCGCGGCACCAGGGTCTGCACGTCGAGTTTGAGGGATGATGCAAATAGAAGGATTGCGCCACGAAATGTATCCAGGGCGGGAAACAGCCGTTCTGCTTCTGCGCACTGGGCAATGATGCGGAAGTCATCTTCCATGGCCAGAATCTTCGCGGTTCCCGCGCGATAGATGGCCTGATTATCTGCAAGGATCAGCTTGTTCATTCTCGCTTCCTCTATAGGTGCGTCGACGGGTCGCCCCGAAGACAGGTGGGTAGAACGCGCAGCGCGGATCGCCGCGATGCGCTGCAGGGGTCGCCGGCAGCATGAGAACGATCCGCCCGCTTGTCTCTTCGGCGGACAATGCGGGTACCATCGGATGGTGTCGGAGGAATGATGTGGGTGAACCGGGTAGGACGTTCCGGAGAGCCCAGGTCGACGACCGTTGAGAAATTGTCATCATCCAGGACAAAAGTAACGCCGTACATGCCTTTAGTCCTGTGACGGCCGTCACCCTTGCAGCCCAAATCAGAATCTTTGTCGGCAACGGGGCATCTGAAGTTCAGGCCTCGGCGCCGGGCGGCCGGAGTTCGCGCAAATCCAGGCAAAGACGGTAGGTTATTAGGAGAGGATTGCTGAAAGGTCCCCATGGCCAGGCCGATTATTCTCGCGGTTGACGACGACACAGCCGTTCTGGAAGCGGTGGTGCAGGATTTGCGTCGCCACTACGGGCAGGAATACCGCATTCTGCGGGCCGGCTCCGGACAGGCGGCCCTGGATACGTCCATCCAGCTGAAGGAGCGCGGCGAGACCCTGGCGCTGATTGTCAGCGACCAGCGCATGCCGGGCATGGCTGGCGTGGATCTGCTGCACCGCATCCAGGAGGTCTATCCGGACGCCAGGCGGGTCCTGCTGACTGCCTATGCGGATACCGAGGCGGCGATCCGGGCGATCAATGCGGCGCGGATTCACTATTACCTGACCAAGCCGTGGGATCCGCCGGAAGAACGGCTGTACCCGGTCCTCGACGACCTGCTGGAAGACTGGCGCGAGGGGTATAAGCCCCCCTTTGAGGGCATTCGCGTGGTCGGTCCGCGCTACTCGTTGCGCGACTACCAGGTGCGGAGTTTCCTCTCGCGGAATCATGTGCCGTACGTCTGGCTGGACCCCGAGCGGGAAGACGAGGCTGTGGAGCTGCTGCGGCGGTTCAAAGTGGAGGGCAACCGCTGGCCGGTGGTGCTGTTTCCGGACGGGACAGCGCTGGTGCAGCCGGAGGACGGCGAGCTGGCCCAGCACGTAGGGCTGCGCACACAAGCCAAGCAGGATTTCTATGACCTGGTGGTCGCCGGGGCGGGGCTGGCCGGGCTGGCCGCGGCGGTTTATGGGGCGTCCGAGGGCCTGAAGACCCTGGTGCTGGAGCCGGAGGGCCCCGGGGGGCAGGCAGGCAGCAGCAGCCGGATTGAGAATTACCTGGGATTTCCGCGCGGAGTGAGCGGCGACCGCCTGGCGCGCGACGCGTACGATCAGGCGCGGAAGTTCGGGGCGGAGTTCGTGACGCAGCGGGCCGCGGGCGTGAAGTGCGAAGGGCCCTACCGGCTGGTCGAGACCGCCGACGGCAACGAGATTTCGTGCCGGGTGGCGCTGATCGCAGTGGGCGTCTGTTATCGCAAGATCGAGGCTCCGGGCATGGAGCGGCTGACCGGCAGAGGCGTGTATTACGGCGCGTCGCTGTCGGAGGCCAAGTCCTGTACCGCCGAAAGGGTGTTCGTGGTGGGCGGAGCGAACTCTGCGGGACAGGCGGCGATGCACTTCTCGCGCTACGCCACGCACGTAACCATGCTGGTGCGCGGGGAGTCGCTGGAAAGCAGCATGTCGAAATATCTCATCGATCAGATCGCCGGGACATCGAATATAACGTTGGAGACGCGCAGCGAGATCGTGGAAGCGATGGGCGAAGACCGGCTGGAGTGCCTGAAGATCCGGACACCGCGCGGAGAAGAAACGCGGCCTGCCACATCCGTGTTCCTGTTCATCGGTGCGGCTCCGCAGACCGAATGGCTGCCGGGGACCATCATGCGTGACCCCCACGGGTTTGTGCTCTCGGGACGCGATATGCGGATGGAAGGCAAGCTGCCGGAGATCTGGAAAGAGCATCGGGAGCCGTATCTGCTGGAGACGTCGATGCCGGGAGTCTTCGTGGCCGGCGATGTGCGGCACGGGTCGGTGAAGCGCGCCGCGTCAGCAGTGGGAGAGGGTTCGATCGCGGTGCAGTTCATGCATCAGTACCTGGCGCAGTACTGAGGATGTACGGGGCCAGGGGCTGAGAACGGAAGCGGATGGACACGACGAAAGCGGAATCGACAAGCAAGGTACTGACGGCGGAAGAGCTGTCGATCCATAGCAAAAAGGTTCCGCTGCTGGCCCGCCTCAAGCCGGAAGAGTTGAACTGCCTGGGTACGGTGGAACTGGTGGAGGTGCCCGCGGGCACCGTTCTGTACCGGCAGGGTCAGACAGTACCCAGCTTCTGCATGATGCTGGAAGGTGCACTGCGGGCGGCGCGTATGGAGGCGGACGGAGGAGAGAGTCCGCTGGCCGAGATTCACGCCGGCGAGATCTTCGGCGAGTCGGCGTTACTGCTGGGAGTCCAAAAGGCCGGGGTGCAGTGCCAGACGACGGCGGATACGAAGCTGCTGCGCGTCGATGCGGAAGGCTTCTGGCGGCTGATGGCCACGTGCCCCACAGTGCGACAGTCGGTGCTGTCGATCGCGGCGCGCAGAATTCAGACCTTCCAGAGCATCACGCTGCATCAGGAAAAGCTGATGTCGCTGGGCACACTGGCGGCAGGCCTGATGCATGAACTGAAGAATCCCGGAGCGGCGGCAAAACGTTCCGCTGCGCTGCTGCGCGAGAACCTGACGCGGCTGCAGGACATCAGCATGCGCTTCTGCCATTCGCCGCTGACGCAGCAGCAGACGCAATGCCTGCTGGACATGCAGCGCGAGGTCCTGGGCCGGGACAAAGCGAAACCCGTCAGCACCCTGGAAGAAGCCGACGCGGAAGAGGAACTGGCGAACTGGCTGGAAGGCATCGGCGTGGAGAACGCCTGGAAGCTGGCTCCCACGCTGGTGGCAGCGGGGTGGCGGCCCGACGATATTGCCTGCGCGCAGTCGGCGTTTCCGGGCGGCGCTCTGCAACTCGCGCTGAACTGGCTGGAGGCGCTGATCTCGGCCACGCAGCAGCTGGCAACCATCGAGGAGAGCCTGGGCCGGCTGAACGACCTGGTGATCGCCGTCAAAAAGTACGCATACGAGGACAAGAAGGGCGAGCACGTCGTCGACATCCACGAGAGCATTCAGAGCACGCTGATGATTCTGGGGTACAAGTTCCGGCACAAGGGGCTGACGATTGAAAAAGATTTCGAGGCCGATCTGCCGGCGCTGAAGACACGCGGCACGGGGCTGAGCCAGGTGTGGACGAATCTGCTGGATAACGCGATTGACGCGGCTCCGGAAGCCTCGCGGGTGCGGATACGGACCTGGCGCGAGGGCGGCAACGTTTGCGTCGGCATTGCGGATCAGGGGGCCGGCATACCGCCGGAGGTGCGGGAGAAGATCTTTCAGCCGTTCTTTACGACGAAGCCGCCGGGCGTCGGCACCGGACTGGGGCTGGAGATCGCGAAACGCATCGTGACCGGACAATTCCACGGCGCCATCAGCTTTACGTCGGAACCCGGGAACACCGAGTTCCTGGTCAAGCTGCCGGTCGAGAGCGGCGAGACAGTCCTTTCGTAGGCCAGTAAACCTTTTCCGTCACCATGAAGATGAGCGGCTTTTGGGGCCGCTTCAGTGCCACTCGTCCGCGCTGGGTCCGTAGATGGCCGGGACCTTCGATTCAAGCAGGCGCAAATAGACTGTGAGCTGGCCACGATGATGAGCCAGGTGGCTGAGCGCGCCCTCGCGGATCTGGGCATAGCGTGGCCCCTCGGCAAGAATCTGGCCGCCCATTTTGAGCCGCCATGATTTCAGCAGGTGCTCTTCGGTAGTGTTCTGTAGCGCGTGGCGCGACTTCTCAATACCTTCGGCCAAAATGCGCAGCAGCTCGGCACGAGAATCGACCGCGCGGGTGCGAAAGCTCGCGCCTGCGCCGTCGAGGTCAAGTTCATCGTGTTCGATCATCATCGCCACCCATCCGGGCATGCTGGCAACGAGCGCAGTGAGATAGCCCAGCTCCATCGAGCGCTCGTGGGGCTTGAACGAATTGTGGCCTTCGGGAACGCGCTCGATGGCTTTGCGAGTCGATTCAGCTTCAACTTCGAGTTGTTCGAGAAAGAAATGCTTCAGTTCCATTTGAAATTCTCCGGAAGGTGACGGTAGGTTCACAAGAGATCAGGATGACGGCGGAAGCGGATGACGGGGACGAAGCGAATCGAGGACGAGAAGAATGCCCCCGATGACGATGCACGAATCAGCAACGTTAAAGTCGGGCCAGTGGTAGTGGACGATGTGGACTTCGAGGAAGTCGGTGACCATACCGTAGCGCAGGCGATCCCACAGATTGCCGAGGGTGCCGCCGAGTATCAGCGCGAGGGCAACGGCGGTCGCGCTGAAGCGGCGGCCGATGCGCAGCAGAATGACGAGGATCACCACGGCGGCGAGAATTGAGAAGCCGACGAGCAGCCGATGGGTGAGTGCGGGGTTTGTGGAATCCGTGAAGAGCGAAAAGGCTGCGCCCGGATTCAGCACGTGCGTGATGCGGAAAACCCGGGGAATGACGGTGATCGCATCGCCCTCAATAATGTGGTGCGCGACCCAGGTTTTGGTGAGGCGGTCGGCGAGTATCACGAGGACGGCGATGAGGAGGAGCCAGGGGCGGCGATCCTTCATTGGCCTTCCTTGCTCGAATTGGGGCTGAAGCCCATCTGCGTGAGCGCGTCGGCGCAGCGGCCGCAGACGTTTTCCCACGGGCCGAACGGACGCACGTGCAGCGGCGAGTCGTTGGCATAAAAGTTCCAGCAGCGATTACATTTTGTGCCATCGGCGGGGGCAGTAGAGACGAGATTGCCGTCTGCGCCGGATGCTTCTGCCACGCTGACCTGGGAAACGTTCAGCAGCTCTTTCAGGTCGGCGGCGTGCGAGGAGAGAAATGACGCCTCGCCGTCCTTGCTGAAGAGTGTGACCTTCGCTTCCAGACCCTTGCCGATCCTGCCGGCCTTGCGGTCGGCCTCCAAAGCTTTCAGCACTTCATCGCGGAGCTGCAGAAGCCTGCGCCACTCATCCAGAAGCGCGGGATCAGAGGAGCCGAGTTCGTCGGCTTTGGGAAACAGCGCGAGATGCACGCTTGCGGGGCGGCCTTCCATTTTCGGCAGGTATTGCCACACTTCGTCGGTAGTGAAACTGAGGATAGGCGCGACCAGCCGCACAAGAGCTTCCGCAATGCGCCAGAGCACCGTTTGCGCCGACCGCCGTTCGCGGCTCGCGGGCGCGAAGGTGTAGAGGCGGTCCTTGAGCACGTCGAGGTAGAAGGAACTCAGATCGACAATGCAGAACTCATTGACGGCGTGGTAGACGCGGTGGAATTGAAAGTCGCCATACCAGCCGGACTTGCCGTCGGCGCCCGCCACTTCTTCCACCAGCTGCCGAGTGCGGGCGAGCATGTAGCGATCGAGAGGAAGAAGCTGATCGTCGGCGACGCGGTCGCGGGCAGGATCGAATCCGGCGAGGTTGCCGAGCAGAAAGCGGAAGGTGTTGCGCAGCTTGCGATAGTTATCCGCGAGCCGCTGCATGATGTTCTCGCTGTTGACCACATCTTCGCGGAAGTCGACGCTGGCCACCCAGAGGCGCACGATTTCCGCGCCGAGACGATCCGCGATATCGATGGGATCAACCCCGTTGCCGAGGGACTTCGACATCGCGCGTCCCTGTTCATCGAGGGTCCAGCCGGGCGTGCCCACGAGGCGGAACGGCGTGGCGTGGGTTTTTCCAACGCCGACGGAGGTGAGCAGCGAGGTGTGGAACCAGCCGCGATATTGGTCGCCGCCCTCGAAATACATATCGGCGGGGAACGGCAACTCAGGTTCGGCTTCAATGACGGCATGCCAACTGACGCCGGAGTCGAACCAGACATCGAGAATGTCGGACTCGCGCCTGAATTGTTTGCCGCCGCAGTGGGTGCAGTGAGCGCCATGGGGCAAGAGCGCATCGGCGGCGGCCGTGCGCCACGCTTCAGCGCCTTCTTTTTCGAAGAGCTCGATGATGCGCTCGTTGAGCACGCAGTCGCTCAGCGGCGTGTTGCACTGCTCGCAGAGGAAGAGCGCGATCGGCACCCCCCAGACGCGCTGGCGCGAGATGCACCAGTCGGGGCGGGTGGCGATCATGTTGGCGATACGCTCCTCGCCCCAGGCGGGATCCCAGCGGACGGAGTTTTTGATTTCGTCGAGGGCGCGCTGGCGGAACGTGGTGGGCTTGCCGTCGATCTCCATGGGGTGATCGATGGCAATGAACCACTGTTCGGTCGCGCGGAAAATGACAGGATTGTGACAACGCCAGCAGTGCGGATAGCTATGGTAGATCTCGGCGCGGCCCAGGAGAACTCCGCGGGCGGCGAGAAGGTCGACAATGAACGGGTTCGCTGCGAAAACAGTTTTGCCTTCGTATTCGGGCAGGCCGTTATGAAGGCGGCCGGCGTTGTCGACATTGCAGGTAGGGTCGAGTCCGTAGCGGACACCGGTGTAGAAGTCGTCGGCGCCATGCGCGGGCGCGGTGTGGACGGCGCCGGTGCCCTGATCGGCGGTGACGTAATCGGCAAGCACACCCAGAACCAGGCGGTCGAGGAACGGATGCTGGAAAGTGGCGCGTTCGAGGCGCGTGCCTTTGAAGGTGGCGATGGGACGCGCGGACTGGAGATTGCAGGCGTCGCGTACGGAGTCGGCGAGAGCGGCGGCGACGATGTACACGCGGCCGTCTGCTTCGAGCGCGAGGTAGTCGAACTCCGGATGAAAGGCGACCGCAAGCGAGGCGGGCAAGGTCCAGGGAGTGGTGGTCCAGATGACGGTCGCAACGTTTTTG
>DATGJK010000399.1:0-4061 GCA_035295245.1 Acidobacteriaceae bacterium | reverse complement strand
TCGGCCTCGTGATGGGTGAAGGGACGCAGGAGCGAGAGTCATGAGTTGGCGTCGATTCTTCCGCAGGTCGCGCGCGGATGCCGAACTGAATGAAGAGATGAGCGCCCATCTGGACGCTGAAATCGAAGAAAACCTGGCGCGGGGCTGGTCCCCGGAAGAGGCGCGCCGCGCTGCCCTGCTGAAATTCGGGAACCGGCAGCAGGTGCGCGAAACCCTCTGGAGCCAAAACACCATCGCCTGGCTCGCCGGCATCGGCCGTGATCTCCGCTACGGGGCGCGCGCGCTGCGCCGCTCTCCAGGCTTCGCGCTGATTTCCATCCTGGTAATCGCGCTGGGCATCGGCGTAAACACCGCGTTGTTCACCGTGGTCCGGGGCGTTCTGCTCAAGCCGCTGCCATTCAGTGATCCGCAAAGGCTGGTGCGCCTGTATGAAGACACGTTCAACCATCGCTTCCCGTACAACCAGAGTGCGGGCGGAATCTTTGCCGAGTGGCAAAAACAGAGCCACAACTTTGCAGGCATGGCCATCAGCCGCCAGGCGGAGTACAACCTCTCCGGCACGCAGGGACAGCTCCCCGAGGTCATCCCTGCGGCGAGTTTCTCGTGGAATATGCTGCCCCTGCTGGGCGTGCAGCCGGCCCTCGGGCGCAACTTCACCGCAGCTGACGATCAGCAGTCAGCCAACGGCACCGTCATTCTGAGCTGGGGCTTGTGGAAGCGGAGGTACGGCGGGGATCCCTCCATTCTGAACCGGACGATTCTGCTCGACGACAAACCGTACACCGTGATCGGCGTGGCGCCCGCGTGGTTGGCCTATCCTGACAGCCGCGTGCAGTTGTGGACGCCTGCATACCACGAGAACCCGCCCGTCATCACCCATGCAATCGACAACCACAATTTCCGCGCGGTGGGCCGGTTGAAACCCGGCGTGTCGATGCGAGAGGCCGTGGCCGAGCTGTCGCTCATCACGCAGCGCATTCACGATGCGCATCGTGACAATCCGTTTGTCAGCGAGGGGGCGCATGGGCGTCCTCTGCTCGAGGCCATCGTCGGCGACATCCGGACTCCGCTGGACATCCTGCTGGGCGCGACGAGCTGCGTCCTTCTCATTGCCTGCCTCAATATCGCGAACCTCCTTGTGGCGCGTTCCGCTCAGCGGCGCAGGGAACTTGCGATCCGCACGGCGCTGGGCGGCAGCCGCGCCGAGCTGTTGCGGCAGCACCTGACCGAGAGCCTGCTGCTCAGTCTTGCCGGCGGAGCGATGGGATTGCTGATCGCTGGTGCGTTGGTGCAGTGGTTTGTGAGCCTCCGCCATGACGTGCCACGAATCGAGGCTATTCATATCGACGCCGCTGTGCTCGCCTTTACCGCCGGGCTGATCGTCCTCAGCGCGCTCTTCACGGGACTGATATCGGCATTATCGAGCCGGGGTGATGCGGCCCTGCGCGCCCTGCAGGAGTCGTCGCGCTCGTACAGCGGTGGAAATGCGCGGACTCGCGTGCGCCGCGTGCTGCTGGCGCTCGAAGTAGGTTTAACCGTCGTGCTGCTGGTGGGTGCCGGGTTGCTGCTGAAGAGCTACGTCAGGCTCCGTTCCTCCGATCTCGGCTGCTTCACCCGCAACGTGCTGACGATGAATTTCTCCTTGCCTGCGGCGCGCTATAACTTTCCGGCGGCTGTGCACTTCTATCAGGATCTGCTCTCGCGCGCTCGTAGTTATCCGGGCATTCAGGCAGCTGGCCTGGTGAGCACGGTCCCGGGTGCCGGCTATAACGGCGACAACTCATTCACGATCCAGGGCCGTCCGCCCCTCGCCCAGGGCAAGGGACAGCTCGCGCTGACGCGCTGGGCCGATCCGGGATATTTCCGGGCCATAGGAATCCCGTTCGAAAAGGGCCACACATTTGACGCCACCCAGCAGCTGGTTCCCGGGTCGGAGGTGATCATCAGCAAAGAGCTGGAACGCCGCTATTTCCCGGGCGAGGATCCTGTTGGCCACACGCTGCTGGCATCGGGAGTGCGCCCCTGGCGCATCGTCGGCGTGGTGGGCGATACGCCGGACGAGATCGGCGAAGCCGTCAAGCCGATGATGTACTACCCGCTCTATTCGCTGATGTCGGATAAGCCCCAGGACTTTGACGCGACCGCCGCCCTGGTATTGCGTTCGCAGCGCGATGTGACGGGATTTGCGCTGCCGGTGCAGAAGATCTTTCAGGATCTGGACCGCGATCTTCCCGTCTCCGACATACTGACCATGGATCAGGTGATCGGCACGCAGACGCTCGACGCCAGCTTCGACGCTACTCTGGTCCTCCTTTTCGCGCTGGTGTCGCTGCTGATGGCTGCGGTAGGGCTCTTCGGAGTGATCTCCTATCTTGCCGCGCAGCGCACCGTGGAAATCGGCGTGCGCATCGCTCTCGGCGCCCGGCGCGATCAGGTGCTGCTCCTCGTGCTGTTCGATGGCCTGCGCCCTGCGCTCATCGGCCTGGTCCTGGGCCTCTGCGCCAGCGCCGGGGTCACTCGGCTGATCCAGTCGATGCTCTACCAGACTCAGCCGGGAGATCCCGAGATTTTCGGTCTGGTCTCCCTGGCGTTAATCCTGGTCGCCGGTGCGGCCTGCGTAGTCCCGGCATGGCGGGCGTCGCATTTGGATCCTGTGGCTTCGCTCAGGATGCAGTAGACCTGCCCGGCGCATGCCTGAGCCTTGGTTGCGATCTGTCCTGACGGCAACCGCATGAGTGACGTTTATTCTCCGCAGTCAACGCGCGTACCAGGGTCGATATACTACGCGCAGGTGAATCTGCAACCGCAAGCCGTCCAACTGCTCCTCGACAATGGTCAAGCGGTCGTCGTCGAAGTGGCCGGCGGGAGTATGACCCCGACGATCGAACGGGGAACGAAACTGAGGATCGAGCCCGTCGCCGAAGACCTGTGTCCCGGAGACATCGTTCTGATCCTGACCTCTAACGGAGACGAACTGGTTCTCCATCGAGTGATCCACCTCTTCGCGGAGGGGGGGCAGCGCTACGTGATTCACCAGGGGGATGCGCTGTGCTCTGACTTCGCTGCCTGCCCGCGCGAGGCAGTAGTGGGGCGGGCGGGCGGGTTTCCGCTGGCGCCGGGGCGTTTGCTGCCGACGCTGGAGGTGCTCGATCCGGCGGCGCTTACCCGTTTCCAGCGACGGCGGCGCGTCGCACGGCTCTACTCGCTGGGTCGCCGAACGAAGTTCTGGTTTAGGCTCAGCAATTGCGCGCTGACCCGCCGCGGAGTCTTTCGCCTCGCGCGCCTCTACCGGGCGCTTACGAGCAAGGTGATCGGATGACCGGAGTTTTCTCCACCCTTCAGTTCACACGGGAGCCGACCACTCTTGGGAGCCTTCACCGTGAGCGGCTGTCCGAAACCGGCGAGCGGTCCGCAAGTCGCAGATTTCAGGGAGGCACCCAATCCGGCGCCCTGCGACCTCCGGCCCACCCCCGCATCTAAATGAACAGGATGCCCCCTCGGTGCGTTACACTGAGCAGGTAGAACCCGCATCCCCAGGAGATTGCAGCATGGCCACAACCAGCACCGTACCCTCTGTTACCCCCGAGGCGCCGAAGACCACGCCCGTCCGGCTCACCGATAACGCCGTGGCTAAGGTGCGCGAAATCATGGCCACGCAGGATCCTCTGCCCGCCGGACTGCGCATCGGCGTCGTCGGCGGCGGCTGCTCCGGCTTCCAGTACTCGATGTCCTTCGAGAACCAGGCCGGCATGATGGACAAGGTCTACGACTTCAATGGCCTGAAGGTCTTCGTCGACGCCACCTCGCTGATGTACCTCAACGGCTGCGTCGTCGACTACGTCGAGACCCTCGAAGCCGCCGGCTTCAAGTTCGACAACCCCACCGTCAAGAGCACCTGCGGCTGCGGGTCTTCGTTCCAGGTCTAAGCCTTCCCGGGGCTTCTCCCCCGGACGCAAACGAGGCCCGCCCTCCCGTTCCGCGACATGCGGCACCGGGAGAGCGGGCCTTCGCTTTTGGGCTCTCGCTTACTGCGGATTGGTCGGCGACGGCTGCGGCGTCGG
>DATGJK010000398.1:0-3068 GCA_035295245.1 Acidobacteriaceae bacterium | reverse complement strand
GTTCCCCGTGAAGCAGTTCTTTGTCTTCTTTTACCCTGGGTTCCGAGGACCAATGCTGTGAAGACGCAAGCAAATATCGGTTTTCTTCTCGCCGCGATTGTGGCTGTGGGCGGCCTTACGGGCTGTGGCAAAGCTCAGCCGCAGACCCAGGGACCCGCGATGCAGGCAATGCCTGTGCAGACCGTAACCGTCGCCGCCGTGCCAGTACCGACCACGGATGAATACGTAGCCACGATTAAATCGCGCCGCTCGGCGACCATCAACCCGCAGGTGGACGGCAACCTGACGCAGATCCTGGTCCATTCCGGCGATCACGTCCGCGCTGGGCAGCTGTTGATGCAGATCGATCCCGCCAAACAGGAGGCAGCGGTTGCTTCGCAGGCGGCGACCGTACAGCAGAAGCTCGCCCTCTATAAGTACAACCAGGTCGAGGTGGAACGGCAACGCAAACTGTTGGCCGCCGGTGTGATCAGTAAGGACGCGGCTGACCAGGCGGAGCAGGCGTATGCCAACTCAAAAGCCGATTACGAGGCTGCCGTGGCTCTTCAGAACCAGCAGGAGAAGCAGCTCGGCTACTACCGCATCAGCGCGCCCTTCGAAGGCATTGTCGGTGATATTCCCGTCCACGTAGGCGACTATGTCTCCTCGTCCACGATGCTCACTACAGTGGATGAGCGGAAAGATCTCGAGGCCTACATCTACATCCCGGCGGAACGCACGTCGCAGGTGCGCATGGGTTTGGGCGTGCAGATCGTCGATAACAACGGCGCTCCCATCGAGAACACGTCCGTGGATTTTGTCTCTCCTCAGGTCGATAACCAACTCCAGGGAATTCTGGTGAAGGCTCCGGTCCATTCGCCGGCGCTGCGCAATGCGCAGCTGGTGAAGGCGCGTGTAGTTTGGGGAGTGACTCCGAAACCAGTGGTCCCTGTGCTTGCTGTGACCCGTCTTGGCGGGCAGGCGTTTGTTTATGTCGCCCAGGGAAAAGGTAACGGGCAGTTTGTCGCGCACCAGCAGGCGATCTCGCTGGGCGATACCGTGGGCAACAACTATGCGGTGCTTGGCGGGCTTGCAAACGGCGAGAAGGTCATCACGTCGGGCACGCAGATGCTGGTCGACGGCATGCCCGTGATGCCTCTGCCCAGCGGCCCCCCGGGCAGCGAAGCGGTCCACTCCGGCGTTTCCGGCAGCTAGCTTTTTCATTCGTCACCGGAAAAAAACTGCGAGGCTCACTTGGTTGATTTCTTCATACATCGCCCCGTTTTTGCCACGGTCTGCGCGCTGCTGATCATCCTCGGCGGCGCGGTGGTGATTCCCACGCTGCCGATCTCTTTGTATCCGCAGCTGGCCCCGCCGCAGGTGACAGTTACCAGCAACTACGTCGGTGCCAACTCGCAGACGGTGGAATCCGCGGTCACGATCCCGCTGGAAGAGCAGATCAACGGCGTTGAGGGAATGCACTACATCACCTCCGCCAGTTCCAACGACGGAACCAGCGCGATCACCACAACCTTCCGCACCGGCTATGACCTGAATATCGCCGCGGTCGACGTGCAGAACCGCGTCCAGGCCGCGCAGGGGCGCCTCCCGCAGGCCGTCAAGAACACAGGCGTTACGATCAGCAAGGCGAACTCGAACTTCGTTTTCGCGGCGGCGTTCGTCTCGCCCGACAAGCGTTATTCCAATCTCTTTATCAGCAACTACCTCGACGTTTATGTCAGGGACGCCATCAAGCGAATTCCCGGCGTAGGTGATGTTCTGATCTTCGGCGAGCGCAAGTATGCCATGCGTCTGTGGATCGATCCCGACCGCCTTGCTGCCCGCGGCCTGACGGCAGACGATGTGGTCAACGCTCTCAACGAACAGAACGTGGAGATTCCGGCCGGCGAGGTGGGGCAGCCGCCCTCCGACACATCTCAGTCGTTCGAGATTCCGGTGCGCGTTGTGGGACGTCTTACCGATCCGCAGCAATTCGACCATCTGATTCTCAAGAGCACTCCAGGCGGGACCGTGCGCTTCGGCGATGTGGGCCACGCCGAGCTCGGCGCAGAAACGTACTCGACCGACATGAAGTTCAACGGTCAGTCCACAGTCGGAATCGGCATCCAGCAGCTGAGCAATGCGAATGCACTCGAGGTCGATCAGCTGGCCAAAGCAGAACTGGATCGGCTGTCGAAGAACTTTCCTCCAGGCCTCCAATACGTAATCCCCTTCGACACGACGACCGTAGTCGGCGATTCGATCCGCGAAGTCGTGGTCACGCTGGGTGAAGCGATCGTCATCGTCGTGGCAGTGATTTTCCTGTTCCTGCTGGACTGGCGCGCAACCATCATCCCGGCCATTACGATCCCGGTTTCGCTCGTTGGCACCTTCGCATTCATTAAGCTCTTCGGGTTCTCCATCAACTCGCTGACCATGTTCGGCATCACCCTGGCCACTGGCCTGGTGGTCGACGACGCGATCGTGGTGATTGAGAATGTGCAGCGGCACATCTCCCAGGGCGAGAGCGAGCCGCACCTCGCCACGTCAGCAGCGATGCGCGAAGTTACGGGCGCTGTGATCGCTACATCGCTGGTGCTGATTTCGGTGTTCATCCCGGTCTCGTTCTTTCCGGGAACGACCGGCATTCTCTACCGCCAGTTCGCGCTCACGATTGCATTCTCCATCGCCATCTCCGCCTTCAATGCACTGACGCTCTCGCCGTCGCTGGCAGCGCTGATCCTGCGAGGCGAAGGCATCAAGCACGGCATCTTCGGATACATCGATCGCAGCATTCACGCGCTGAACCGCGGTTATCGCGGTCTTACGCACAGCGTTCTGCGCCTGCGCTACCTGATGCTGCTGCTGTTCTTCGTCGGCCTCACCGGAGCCGTCTGGCTTTACTTGCGCGTTCCCACAGCATTTCTGCCCAGCGAAGACCAGAACTATCTGATGTGCCTCGTGCAGACCCCGCCGGGCGCTTCGCTGAGCTACACCAGCGACGTGGCCGAAAAAGCGACGGAAATTATTCGCCAGGATAAAGACGTCTACGGCACCTTTGCCGTGATGGGCTTTAGCCTCACAGGAGG
>DATGJK010000397.1:0-6637 GCA_035295245.1 Acidobacteriaceae bacterium | reverse complement strand
AAAGTTAGTAGCTTCCGCTCAGGGCACATCGCTGACCGCTTCACCGCCAATCGCTCTGGGGTATGCTGGCTGAAATGCCTTGCCGGCGCTGCTTCCAGGGTGTCCTGCAACCTGACGGCACCAGCCTCGGCTGGACGGTGGTCCGCGTGCCGTTCGAGCCGACCGAGGTTTGGGGTGAGCGCAAGGGTCTGCGCGTGCGCGGCATGATCCGCTCCGCCACGAATGCGCGCGGACCCATCGCGACCTTCCGCACTTCCCTGTTCCGGATGCGCGACGGCGGCTGCGTCCTGCTGGTCAACAAACGCATGCAGAAGGCCGCGGGCATTACCCGAGGCAGCGTCGCCACCATCACGCTCGAGCCGGATACGGAGGAGCGCCCGCTCAGCGTCCCGCCGGAACTGGACAAGCTGCTGCGCCAGGATCGGTCGCTGCGCCGCTTCCATGACGCGCTGAGCGCCTCGATGCGCAAGGCCATCGCCGACCTGATCACGCAACCCAAAAGCCCGGCCGCACGCGCCTCCCGCGCCGAGCTTTGGGCCGAGCGCATGCTGCTGGCCATGGAGGGCGAGCGCGTCCCGCCGCCGATCCTCGAGGCCGCGTTTAACCGGAATCCCCGAGCGCGATCCGCCTGGCTGGCGATGACCCCGATCCAGCGGAGGAGCCACCTGATGGGCATTTTCTATTATCAGAGCCCGGAATCAAGACAGAAGCGAGCGTCGCAGGCCATCGCCGAGGCGCTGCGCCTGGCAGAAAGAAAAACCGGCAAGAATGCCGAACAGGATGTAGGCGACTGAGGACTGACTCGGCGCCGGCTCACATCAGGACCGGGCCTTTCCCCCGGCCGATGGGCTCGGACGCCTGCAGCGCCTGGGTCACGAAGGCTTTCGCGCCACGGACTGCGTCCGCCGGAGCATCCCCGGCCAGCAGGCGGCACAGCAGCGCCGACGAGAAGACGCATCCCGTGCCATGAGTCGATGTGGTGTCCACCCGCTGCCCGGGAATCCAGACCTCCTCGCCCGAGGCCGTTCGGAGGAAGTCGTCTGGCGGGTCGAGATGACCGCCGGTCACGACGACATTGAGTCCCGCGGACAATCCCGCCAGCTTCGCCGCCAGCGCGGGCGTCTCCTGTGGTCCAGTGGACGGTTCGCCGGTCAGCGCCGCCAGCTCATCCATATTAGGAGTCACCCAGCCGACGAGCCCCAGCAGTTCCTTCCGGATCAACTGCAGGCCGTCGTTGTCCAGCAGCGCCGCACCGGAACTCGACACCAGCACGGGGTCGAGGACGATCTTTTCACGGGGGACTGCGGCATGCTTTAGAAAAAAAACCAGTTCGTGAGCGATCTCGGCCGATCCGAGCATGCCGATTTTGACTCCCGCGATGGGCACATCCTCCACCAGGCACTCCAGGGTGTGCCTAAAGAGTTTTCCACCGACGGGCACCACCTGCCGGACCCCCTGAGTTGACTGTACGGTTAATGCCGTGATCGCCAAGACCCCGTAAAGCCCATGATGCGCAAAGACTTTCAGGTCGGCCGTGACGCCCGCGCCGGACGAGGGATCGAATCCGGCAGCGGATAGCACTATAGTACGGCGTCTTATAGCACTCCTGGGGCCATTGACACCCTGGGTTCCTTCGTTCAATCCTCTACTCCTCCCCCGGCGACAGGCAGCACGATTGCCTTCGCTCTCATCGTATCGAACCGTAGGCTTTGTCCGTAGCTTTGGGGCCTTCGTGTCCGCAAAGGCACCGGTTCGGTATCGGAACAGGTTCGTTCGTCAAGGGGGCTTCTGAACGGCTTCCCCCCGGAAAGGGCTAGCACAGAACCGGGATTCCTGCAAGCCAAAACAAGAAATAAATCTAATCAATTGTTTGACTTAGCTGCCTCATATTTCTAAAATTGAGGGATATGTTCATGGATGCTAACCGACGATTCGAAGACGCGAGGCGACCGCGGCGCTGGCTGACTTTTGCCGGCGCTCTGATGGCTATCGTAGTGGGCATCGCCGGAGCGCAGGCCGTTTCTCCGGGTGAGCACCTGAGTTCGCTCCCCAGCTCCAGCACCGCCCCGGCGGCGCATACGGCGACGCCGCAGAAGCAGCATCGCTGGTATCAGTTCGGCATCGCCTCCTGGTACGGCCAGGTCTTCCAGGGGAAGCCGACCGCCAGCGGCCAGCCCTATGACGAGAACGCTATGACCTGCGCGCACAAGACGCTGCCGCTCGGGTCCCTGCTGCGCGTCACCAATCTCCGCAACCACCGCTCGGTGCTGGTGCGGGTGAACGACCGCGGACCGATGCCCGACGACCGGGTCATCGACCTCTCCAAAGCCGCCGCCGACTCGCTCGGCTTCGAGCACCGCGGCGTGGCTCGCGTGAAAATTGTGCTGATCGCGCCTCCTGCGGAAATGGCACAGCTCTCCCGGCCCGAAATTCCTCTGGCCCGTTAATCCTCCCATCCGGATTCCGGCACCCGCGCCTTTCGGCGCTGATGATACTTTTTGGCGCCGGGGTCCGGGGAGGGTGTTCCCCGGGCTTCCTTGACCGCAACCCCTGCCGGCACAGACAATCGTGAGTCCGTGGCGTTCCGCGCCGGACAGACCACAGGAGGCTGCGATGAGGATGAAACGACTCCGGAACTTGCTTGCGCTGGTGATGGCGATCGCTCTGATGGGGGCGATCCCGGGCGCCAGCGCCCAATCCACGACCGCCCCCAAACACTCGACCACCGCAACGGCCAAATCCACAACGGCGCTGGTCGATATCAATTCAGCGACCAAAGATCAGCTGATGGCGCTGCCGGGGATCGGCGACGTCTACGCGCAGAAGATCATCGACGGCCGTCCTTACGCGAACAAGACGCAGCTGAAGACCAAGCACATCGTGCCCGCGTCGACGTACGACAAGATCGCCGGCCAGGTGATCGCCAAACAATCGAAGGCCGGCAAGTAACGCGTTGAGGTCTGGGATCGGGCGCAGGAACCGATGGGCTCTCGTCGCCCCTCAATTCGAGCCCTTGAGGACGCCCCCAAAAAGCACAAACCCCGCTGTCCAGGCGGGGCATGTGGATTCCCGTCTCAGCCTGTTTTAGCCGTTGGGCAGGAAATACGCATCGATGGCCCGCATCAGCGATTCTTTGTCGAGGATGGGCTGGCAATCCGCGTAGCGCGCCTGCCAGCAGACCTGGTTGATGAGGTCGCGGGGCTGGCAGCCGCGGAGCTCCTGACCGAGCGTGGCGCGGATATGATTCGCGATTTCCTTGGCCAGCTTCGGGTCAGCCGCCAGTTGCCGGTTGCGCGAGAAGCGCATGAAGATTTCGACCCACTGCTCATCGGTGGCGAGGTTGATTTTGATCTTGGTCTGCATGCGGCGCAGGAAGGCCGCGTCGACCAGCTCGTCCGGCTCGAGGTTAGTGGCGAAGACCACCAGCATCTCAAAGGGGATTTCGATTTTCTTGCCGCCGACCTGGGTGAGGAAGTCGATGTGCCGGTCCATGGGAACGACCCAGCGGTTCAGCAACTCGTCCGGGCGGATACGCTGGCGGCCGAAGTCGTCGACGATCAGCACGCCGTTGTTGGCCTTCATCTGAACCGGCCCGGTGTAGAAGCCGGCGGTGACATTGAACTGCAGGTCCAGCATTTCCACGGTCAGCTCGCCGCCGACCAGCACCGAGGGCCGCTGGCAGCGAACCCAGCGATCGTCCATAGTGCCTTCGGAGCGCTCCACGCGCTTGTGGAGGATGGGGTCGTAGACGGAGATGATCTCGCCGTCGGCCTCAATCGCCCACGGCAGCCAGACGTCGTCGGCGGCCAGCACCCGCGACATGGTTTCCGCGATGGCCGATTTGCCGACGCCGGCCGGCCCGTGCAGGAAGATGGACGCGCCGGAATTGAGCGCGATGCCGATCTGCCAGAGCGTCTTGTTGTCCAGCACCATGTGCGCAAAGGCGCGTTCCACGTCTTCGCGATGCACCACGGCGTGGCGGACGCTCTGCTTGCGCACCTGCTCCACATAGGAGGGCAGCGAAACCGGAGCGGGCCCCGTGTACTGGCTGGCGGTCAGCAGTTCCAGAGCACGGCTGCGGCCCTGGCTGGTGATGGCGATCTCCGCGACGTTGCCCTTCATGCCCGTGACCTGGCAAAGCAGGCCGGCGCGCATTTTGTTGAAGACTTCGTTGGCCACGTCGTAGCTGACGCGCATCTTGCGGCCCATATCGAAGACACTGAAAGGACCGGCCGTATAGAGAAGCTTGAGGGCCAGATCCTCGATGATGCCGCTGCGGACGCCCAGCTCTTTCAGCGACCGCGGGCGGTGTTCCGGCCCCAGCGGGGCCGTATCCGATATGAAGTCAAGGTTGCCGAGGAAGAGGTTCTTCTCATCCGCTTCGGGCGGCTTCTCCGCCGCAGGCCGGATTCCGGAAGAACTCTTCCGCAGACGGCCGTAGCGTTCCGTGGTGAAATCTGTAGACACGAGCGCACGCTCCTGAGAGGGCCACTATATAGGGGCTGGAAGTCTAAAGTAACCAACCCAAAGGGCCATGGGAATCCCCCTGGGGTGTTATTCACCTCCAGGGGGTGCTTTGTTCTTCAACCCGACACGCAGTTTGTGCCACTATAGGACGGCAATGGACCCCAGGCTCATCGTAGCGTTGGACTTCCCGGAAGCCGAGCCGGCGCTGGCGCTCGCCGAGCGGATCGAGGATTACTGCCGCTTTTTTAAGGTCGGCCTCGAACTCTACCTGGCGGAGGGCAATGCCCTGATTCATGAGCTGCGCCACCGCGGCTACTCGGTTTTTCTGGATCTCAAGCTGCACGACATTCCCAACACGGTCGCTGCGGCGATCCTCACGGCCGCCGGCACAGGCGCTTCCATGCTGACGGTCCATGCCCTGGGCGGACCGAACATGCTGCGCGCGGCGGTTGAATCCGCCAACAAGCTGCACCGGGCGCCCCTGCTGCTAGCCGTCACCGTGCTCACCAGCATGGATCCGGATCAGCTCATCTCGGTGGGGATCGACCGCAGTCCGGCGCAGGAAGTGCAGCAACTGGCGGCGACCGCCAGCGCCGCCGGGATCACGGGATTCGTCTGCAGTCCTCACGAGGCCGCGCATTTGCGCCGCTATTTCCCGAATTCGACGCTGGTGATTCCCGGGATCCGTCCCGCCGGATCCGATTCGGGGGACCAGAAGCGCGCCGCGACACCCGCCGCCGCACTGGCTGCCGGCGCTGATTTCCTGGTGGTCGGGCGCCCCATCACCCGCGCCGTCGATCCCGGCGAGGCGGCTCGCGCCGTCATCGCCGAAATGCACGCGGCCATTCCGGTGCCGGAGCACGAGTAGCGATCACAGCGGGGGCTACGGTTAGAATCGCGCACATGCCTCCCATCGCGCGTTCGCTTCGTCTGCTCGCCCTGCTTCCCCTCTTCGTCGCGCCTGCCGTTTTCGCGCAGAGCGCGCCCGCTCCGGCCGCCTGCCCACCGACACCGACGCTGGACAAGCTCATCGTTGCCCTCGATGACGCCGTCAGCGGTCCCGGAAACAAAGACCGCACCTGCATGCGCCAGCTCATGCTGCCCGAGGCGCGCCTGATTCCGGTGAGCGCGACCGGCACAATGCGAGTGCTGACCGTGGAGGACTGGATCACCGCTGTCGGCAAGCGCGGCGCGGACGCCTTCTACGAAGTGCAGATCGAATCGCCCGCGGAGAATTACGGCCGCATCGCCCAACTGTGGAGCACCTACGAGATCCGCCCCACGGCCGACGGCAAACCGGAAGCCCGCGGCATCAACAGCATCCAGGCCGTGTTCGATGGGCAGAACTGGAAGGTGCTGGAGATCGTGTGGCAGGCGGAGACGCCGCAGACGCCGATTCCCGAGAAGTACCTGCCGTGAAAACGAGTTGCTGGTTGTTGGTTGTTGGTTGCTAGTATCAACTCTGACGTCATCAAGCTAGGGAGTAACAACTAGCAACTAGCAACTAACAACCGTTTTTCTCACTCCGTCCGCAGTGCTTCCATCGGATCCACTGCAGCCGCACGCCGCGCGGGCAGCAGCGTGGCAATTCCCGCCGCCAGGACCAGGCTCCCCACCGCCAGCGCGAGAAGCGCCGGGCTCGCCGGATTCACTTCATAGAGGAACGTGCGAATCGCGTGGCCCGCGAAGGTTGCGAGCGCACCCCCGGCTGCGATGCCGATCATCAACAACACTGCGACTTGCCGCAGCACCAGCAGCACGATGCCGCCCTGCGTCGCACCCATAGCCATGCGCACGCCGATCTCGGAGGTGCGCCGCGCAACCCATGAGGCGGTGAGCCCGTACACGCCGATTCCGCTCAGCAGCAGCGCCAGCACGGCGAAGAATCCCGACAGGACGGAAAGCAGATTCTGCCTCGCCATGGAGTCCTCCATTTGCTGCGACAAAGGAACCGGATCCGCTTCCGGTGTTTTCGGCGCGAGTTCGTGCAGCGCGGTTTGGTAAGCAGCGGATGCCGCCTCGGGTTTCCGGGCGCGGATGAGCAGGGTCATTGCTTCCAGCGCTTCGCTGGTCGCGGTCAGGGGCACGTAAACGGCAGGGGGCGGCGCAGAGCTCAGGCTGGTGATGCGTGTGTCGGCCACGATGCCGATCACGCGGCAGTATTCGTTGT
>DATGJK010000396.1:0-9816 GCA_035295245.1 Acidobacteriaceae bacterium | reverse complement strand
GAACTGCGGATAGGGGACGAGCAGGCTGGAGAAGCTGACTGTCGAAGCGGTATTGACGGAGGTGCTGTTCGCCACACCGTTGACGCTCGGCAGCGTTCCCTTAAAGGGATTGGTGACTGACTGTCCGTAGGCGGAGGCCCGGGCCTGATCGCGCCACGGGCTGCGGGAGAGGTACTGGATTTGGGTCGCGTTGATGTCCTGCTGCTGAATGGGCAGATGCAGGGCATGGTTGCCGACGTACAGCACCTGGAGCATGGAGTTGTTGGTGAGCGAGCGCTGGAAGCCGATGTCCCACCGTTCGGAGTAGGGGTCGTGCTGGACCGGGGCGAGGAAGCTGATGGCCTGGCCGAGGTTCGTGCTGGCGCCCAGGGACGCGCCGGCCGCCGGCGTGAAGCCGGTTGGGAACGGATTGCTCAGCGTGTTGGCCGGGCTGAGGCCGCTATTGGTCGTGGAGACGAAGGTGGTCGCGGCGCTGAAGCCCTCGGAATTGGAGACAGCCGCCGACGAATAGCCGCCGGTGGCAGCAAGGCTGGTGAGGGTTTCCGGCTGCACGAAGATTCCGAAGCCGCCGCGAGCTACGGTTTTCGAATCGACCGAGTAGGAGAAGCCGATGCGCGGGCTGAGGAAACCATCATTGGTTTCGTAGACGGCTCCGTTGTTGCGGTTGGGGAAGGTGAGTCCGCCCAGCGTGTTGATGCCGGAGACGGTGAACGTCTCCCCATTGGACGAGACGGACGCACCCGAGAAGGCGGGCTGCTTCGTGTAGGCAATGCCCGCGCCAGGATTGAAGCCATCGACGGTGCGGCCGAACTTCTCACGGAAGGGCGTATCGAAGTCGTAGCGGAGGCCGAGATTGAGCGTGAGGCGGTCGCTGACTCTCCAGTCATCCTGCACAAAGGAGCCGAGGTAGAACTGGTGGTAGTCGGAGCGCTGATTCTGGGCGAAGTCGCCGGAGTTCGCCAAGCCGAGCATGAACTGCGCGAGGTCGCCGCCGAAAGTTTGCGCGGCGCCGGTGGTTCCGGAGGTCACGAAATTGGTGCCGATGGTGAAGTTGCCGGCGGAATCTCCGAAGTTCTGAATGCTTATGCGGTACTGGCGTCCGTCGAAGCCGACCTTCAGGGTGTGCTTGCCGATTTCTTTCACCACGTCGACGAAGAACTGGTAGCTGGTGGTGGGGTCGAGGGCCGAGCCGGTGTCGCCGAAACACTGGTAGCTGGTGTGGCTGCCGCAGCTCCCGTTAAAGCCGATGAAGGGCAGCTGCTTGCGGAGGCTGGATGTATCCATGTAGCCGGGGAACCCGACGCTGGAGGCTGAGTATTTCTGCGCCGGGGTGCCATGGACTTCGTTGAACCAGGTCCAGTTCACGCGGGTGTCAAGGATGGTGGTGGGATTGATCGTGTAGACGTTGTCGATGCTGGCGCCAAGGTTTTCGCGGTAGAGCGTGGTGCCGGTCGCGCCGTTGCCGAAATAGTCGTTCTTCAGCTGATAGCGGTTGTTGTGGCGGGCGTCGAGGAAGATATGGTCGCGCGCGCTGAAGTTGTAGTCGAGGCGACCGAATTCGTTGTCGTAGGTATCGGTGCTGGGCGCGTTGCTGACGTAGTTGTCCGATCCGTCGGGATTGCCGGTGACATTTGGCGAGGGATAGAGCTTGAGATAGTCGAGCGCAATGGGACTGAGGGCGTGTCCGGTGCTGGCGAGCTGATTGTTGGGAATGGGCTGGCGGACGATGTTCTTGCCGGACTGGGTCGCGGTGAAAGGATTGTAAAGCTGGTTGGGATCAACCTTGCCGCTGCTGTTGCAGATGGCGGTTCCGGTGGAATCGACATGATAGCTGCCGCCGCATCCGGCGGTGAGCACCTGGGAGAAGTCGCCTGACTTTTCGGCCGCGGTGGGAACGGTGAGGGTGCTGTTGGCGGGGTTGATGTCGCGCAGACCTTCCCAGGCGAAGAAGAAGAAGACTTTGTTCTTCACGATGGGGCCGCCGACGGAGACGCCGTACTGATTGAAGTGGAAGCCGGGAACGGGAATGCTGGCGCGGTTATTGAAGTAGTAGTTCGCGTCGAAGCTGTTGATCTGGTAGAACTCGTACGCCGATCCGTGGAAACTGTTGGTTCCGCTCTTCGTGATCTGATTAATGACGCCGCCGATGGTGTGGCCGAAGCTGGCATCGGTGTCGAAGGGGCGAACGGAAACCTGAGCGACGGAATCCTCGGTAGGAGCGTAGGCGAGAGCGCCGAGCAGCGTCTCGTCGGGCGAGCCGTCGAGCAGCACTTCGCTGACCTGGTTGGGCGTGCCGCCGATGGACCACTGATTGCCGGCGTTGTTGTCGAAGGGATGAATGAGCTGGGGAGGCGCGGTGGTGATGACGCCGGGGGCCAGTTCGGTGAGGGTGGTGGGCGTGCGTCCGTTGATGGGCATGTTTTCAACGGAGCTGGTTTCGATGACCTGGCCGACGGAGGCGTTGGCGGTGTCGAGCAGCGGCGGCGCGCCGCTGACGGTGACGGTCTGGGCGACGGAGCCAATCTTCAGCTGCAGGGGGATGACGAGATGATCCTGCGCGGAGAGGGGCACGTTGCTGTGCACGAGCTTCTGGAATCCGGTAGCGGATACGGTGAGCTCGTACTGGCCGGGCAGCAGAAAAGGAATGGTGTATTGGCCGGCGCCGTCGGTGGTGGTGTGGGCGACGGTTCCGGTGCGCACCTCTCTGACGGTGACTTCGGCGCCGGGAATGACAGCGCCGCTGGTGTCGGTGACGGTGCCGGAAATGGTTCCGCGAAACTCCTGCGCGCGGGCGTTGCGGGGCGCGAAGAACACTCCCCCGATCACCGCGAGGAGAGCGAGGACGGCAGGCCAGGTGCGATGGGTTTGGGGGCGGATGCTCGATGGGGCAACGCCAGCGCGATAGCGGACCGCGCAGGGCGCGGTGTTCCAATGTGGTCTAACCACTGTAACCTCCCTAACGACTGCAGGAAATGCTTTGGATAGCTCTGGTTTACGATCCGTGAGTATTCTTGTTCTACCGTCTGGTATTGTCTACAGTGGGAACAAGGGCTGTCAAGATCCAGCGCCGGAGGGCTGCGCCGGCAACGCGGAGGAATTCGATGGATGATGGGAAAACGAGAGCGATTTTAGAGTGTGGTCTGACCACGCGGCTACTTTTTGCGCCTTTGCAGGAGGGCCGGGCACGCAGGCTGCAATCGCCGCGGGGGCAGTTTTGGTGGCTTGTGCTCGCCGCGCTGGCGGTGGTCCCTGCAGCGCGTGCGGCGCAGGTGTGCGACGCACGGCACTACGGCGCGAAAGCCGATGGCACGACGAAGGATACGCATGCGCTGCAGGCGGCAATCGATGCCTGCGCGGAGAAGGGCGGGGGGACGGTGCGGCTGGCGGGCGGGACATTCCTTTCCGGGCCGATCGTGCTGAAGAGCCATATCACGCTCGATGTGGAAGCGGGCGCGACGCTGCTGGGCTCGGCGGATCACGACGATTATCCGGAGACGACTGTGCTGCGGACGCCGGGGCGGCAGTCGCTGATCAGCGCGGCGCATGCGGAGGACCTGACCATCACCGGCGGGGGCACGATCGACGGGAACGGCACAACGTGGTGGGCCGAAGCGCGCGGACAGAAGGAGCATGGGGTGATGGGCGCGGGTGTGTTCCGGCCTCGGCTGATGGTGTTCGATCACTGCCATCACATTCTGATCGAGAAGGTGACGATTCAGAATTCGCCTTCGTGGCAAGTGGTTCCCTACTATTCGGACGACATCACGATCCGCGACGGCAAGATTCTTGCGCCGCAGCACTCGCCGAATACGGACGGCATCGATCCGTTCTCGTCGCATCACGTGAACATCTCGAACATGACGATCGATGTGGGCGACGACAATGTGGCGATCAAGTCGGGAGAGGCGAACTCGCCGGGGCCGGACGATCCGAGCACGGACATTCACGTGTCGAACTGCAATTTTCTGCACGGGCATGGAATGTCGATCGGCAGCGAGACGGCGGGGGGCGTGCAGAACGTGCTCGCGGAGCACATCCAGTTCAAAGACACGGACAACGGCGTGCGGGTGAAGTCGAATCGGGACCGCGGGGCGGACATTGGGAACCTGACGTTCCGGGACCTGAAGATGGAGGATGTGGGCACGGCGGTGCTGATCACGGAGTACTATCCGCACATCCCGGAGCACGATACGGCGCAGCCGGTGACGCGGCTGACACCGCATTTCCACGACATCCTGATCGAGAACGTGACGGCGACGGGCGCGAAGCAGACGGGGGTGATTGCGGGATTGCCGGAAAGCCCGATCACGACGATCAAGCTGGACAACGTGCACATCAGCGGGCAGAAGAGCTTCACGATCAGCAACGCGACGGTGACGACGCACGACTTCACGGTGCAGTCGCAGACGCCTCCGCCGGTGGTGCTTGGGGAGAACGGGAAGATTGAGAAATAGTTGCTGGTTGCTGGTTGTTAGTTGCTGGTTGTTAGTTGTTAGTTGCTAGTTATCAGTTCAACGCACGCGGACGCTGAAGAGCGCGTGGTGGGCGAGGATGAAGAGGGTGCGATTGCCGGCTCCGCCGAAGATGAGTTGCAGGGGGCGTTCGGGGATGTCGATTTCGCCGATCTGGCGGCCGGACGGATCGTAGACGAAGATCTGTCCGTTGGCGATGTAGACGTTGCCGTGCGCATCGACGGCGACGCTTTCGCCGCCGCGCTCGGCGAAGGGACGCAGATCGAAGAGGGTTCCGTCGGCGTCCACTTTGGCGCTGTAGGTTCGATCCTCGGAGGAACTGGCGACGTAGATGCGGCTGCCGACCGGCGCGGTGATGAATCCGTACGTGTCGAGGTCGTCGCTGAAGCGCCAGCCGGTGTAGTCCGACGGCCCTTGCTGGAGGACGCGGGCGGCGGGGAGAAAGACGCTGCCGTCCGGGGAGAGGTATTCCTTTGGGCGCGGCGTTTGAACGTCGCGGGCGAACATCTCCGGCAGAGTGGTGTAGGTGAGCGTCTGGGGGTTGAGCTGATCGCGGAATTCTCCGTTGTTCCAGAAATTCACGGGCAGAATGGCGCGGGCGTCGGGGTGCGGCTGCGTGGGCTGCGGATCGAGGACGGTGATGTCCTGCTCTGAGGTGCCGGGCTTGAAGGTGTAGACCGTGCCGTTGCGGCCTGCCGAGGAGAGCACGAGCAGGTTGCCGGAGCGGTCGAAGGCGAGGTTCATCGGATCGAGCGGGATGTCGCGCTCGACGGTGAGGCCTTCCTGCGCGGACCAGCCGTAGATGCGCTGCTCGTGGTGATCGACAAAGTAGAGCTTGCCGTGCGCGTCGACGGCTGCGCCGGAGACGGAGAAGAATCCGTCGGCGAGCTTCTCGACGTGTGCGCCGGGAGCGAGGACCGGAGCGGTGGGGATTGGAGCGGGCTGCGGTGGATTGTCCGGGATGTCGAGCGAGGCAAACTGGCGCTCGCGGACGACGAGGTGATGGGTGACGTCCTGGATGGCGTCCTCGTACGGAAACTTGCTGACGCGCAGATAGGTCCAGCAACCTTCGTCGTCGCAGTCAGGGACGCCGCTTTCGGCGTTGACGAGCACGTTGCGGAAATGAATGCCGCCGGAGTGGTAGAGGCGCACGGCGGCGGGAAACGGCGCGCGCGAGCGGGTGACACGATAGCCGTGATAGTTCGCGACGGTGATGTTGTGGGAGAAGTCGAACTCGAGGGAGAGCGAATCGGGACTCTCGAAGGCTTCTTCTTCGGTTTGTGGAGCGTCGAGGTCCCAGTTCTCGACATGGTCGAGGCGGATCTCATTGCGGACGTGGTGCTCGTTGGAAAGCTCGTAGACGTGGCCGGGGGTCTTGGTCCAGGAGACGTAGAAGCCTTCCTGGGCGATGGTGTCAGGAGTCCAGATATCGGCGAAGGCGCCGCCGCCGCCGTCGGTGACCCAGATGCTGGGATACTGTCCGCCCCAGCGCGCGGCCGGAGGCGAATTGGGGAAGTGGTAGCCGACGTAGGGATTGGGGCCGGCGCCCCCGAGCATGCGGACGTCGTCGATGAGTGAGTCTTCGCCGGCTTTCCATAGAATGCCTACCGCGCGGGGATTGGTGGTGCCGGTGAAGACGCCGAATCCGCTGAGGATGTTGTGACCACCGCTGGGCGCGGAGAGGAGCGGCCTGGGCGCGCCGACGCCCTGGTAGCCGGGCGTGCCGTCGGGGAGGTCGAATTGCGTGAGGGTGGGGTGGAGGCCGATGAGGACGGTGTCGGGCCTGAGCGTCAGGGTGTCGCGGACGATGTAGTGTCCGCTTGGAAAGTAGAGCACGCGGTGTGTGTCGATGGCCGACTGGATGGCGGCGGTGTCGTCGGTGGCGCCGTCGCCTTTGACGCCGAGGGTGTGGACGTTGACCCATTCGGTTGCGGGCGGGAGCGGGCGGATGGCGGGGGGAAGCGGCGCAGGCATCGAGGCGAGCGGCGAGGGCTTGTAGCGCATGCCGATCGAGCCCATTTTGCCTTCTGCGGGGATGATCAGGCCGTAGGTGAACTCGGAGACAATCTTCACGCCGGTCGCTCCCGCGACGGTCTTTCCGCTTTCGCGGAAGCGCGCGAAGGTGGGCACGTTGCGCAGGACCGCGTTTTGGAAGCTGATCGCGGTGGTGGGGTTCTTTTCGTTGCTGATGACGACGGCGGCCTGGGAAACGTCTTCGAAGCGGCAGTCTTTCACCCAGAGGTCGTCGGAATAGTGCGGGTCGATGTCGATGGCGACGGGAACATTGCGGAAGCTGTCGCGGATGAGCGAGAGGTCGGCTTCGTGCTCGCGGATCGCGGCGTCGCGCTGGCCTTCGAAGGTGGAGTCGAGGAGCGTGAACTGCCAAGCAGGCGAGGTTTTCTCGGTGAGGATAGCGTAACGGCCGCCGTAGAAGTGAAGATCCTCGGCTTCGTTGCCGATCTGGGTGAGCGCGGCCAGGCCGGAGCCGATGTGGAAGTTCATGTGGGTGAGGAAGGCGTGCTGCGCGACGTGGAAGCGGATGGCGATGGCGGCAGGATTGCCCGCGGCGATTTCGAAATCGATATTGCTGATGGCCGAGTAGAAGGTGTCGGAATTGGCGTCGGCGATGTGGTCGTTGGGCGGCACGGAGCCGGGCGGGGGAAATGGGATCGGTCGGTGGGGCGCACGCGGATTGTTGGGATTCGCGCCGGCGAAGATGACCATGTCGGCGATGCCGGACTGAAATCCTGGCGTGTTGTCGGCGAGGAAGAAGACGGGGCGGGTGGGGCCGACTCCGAAGAGGCGCACGCCAGGCCAGATGTAGAGGGTGCGGGTGAGGCGGTAGCGTCCGGAGGGGACAAAGACGATGCCTTCGCGTCCAGTGCCGGCGGCGTGATCGATGACAGCCTGCAGCGCGGCGGTGGCGTCGGCCTGATCGTCGACTGGCGCGGTGACGGTGACGGCGCGTGGATCGTCGAGGCGCGTGGTGTAGACGGATTGCGCCGCGGCTGCGGGGGTGATGCATGCGAAGGCGAGGGCGGCGAGTTGCAGAGCTTTGATCATCGGGAACTCCGGCGCAGACGATCTTAGCGGAAGGCGCGGATGGTCTAATGTCGGGGACGGTGAAGACGCAGAATTTCGATGTTCTGATCCTCGGAGCGGGCGCGGCGGGTCTGATGGCCGCGATGGAAGCGGGACGCCGCGGACGCCGTGTCGCAGTGCTGGAACGGGCGGAACGGCCGGGGAAGAAGATTCTCATCTCCGGCGGAGGGCGCTGCAACTTCACCAACGTGCACACGAGGCCGGAGAATTTTCTGTCCGCCAATCCGCACTTTGCCAAGTCGGCTCTGGCGCGGTACACGCCGGCGGATTTCATCCGGCTGGTGGAGCGGCACGGGATCGCGTATCACGAGAAGACTCTGGGGCAGCTGTTCTGCGATGGATCGGCAGAGCAGATCGTCGACCTGCTGATGGATGAATGCGCGCAGGCGGGAGTGCGCGTGTTTCTTTCGACGGCGGTTCGCGAGGTGAGGCGGGATGATTCGTCGGGCGCGTTTGCAGTGTTGGCCGCGGATGGCGTGTTCACGGCGACTGCGCTGATGGTGGCGACCGGCGGGTTGTCGATTCCGAAGATGGGCGCGACCGGGTTCGGCTACGATGTGGCGCGGCAGTTCGGCGTTGATATTGAACCGTGCCGGCCGGCGCTGGTTCCGCTGACGCTGGGCGGAGTGGAGCACGCGCAGTTTGCCGAGCTGACGGGTGTGTCGGCAGCGGTGGTCGCATCGTTCGGCAAGCGCAGCTTTCGGGAGAAGATGCTGTTCACGCATCGGGGGCTGAGCGGGCCGGCGATCCTGCAGATCTCGTCGTACTGGCGAGAGCGGGAGCCGATTCGGATTGACTGGGCTCCGGGCGCGGAGGTGCTCGCACCGTTGCGGGCGGGCAGCGCACGACGCGATGTTGCGGCTGCCCGAGGCGCGCTGCGGGCGCATCTTCCTGTACGACTCGCCGATCGGCTGATGGAGGCGGCTGAGCCGCGGAGCTGGACGAATCACGCGCTGGAGGAACTGGAGAGGCGGCTGCACGCGTGGGCATTCACTCCGAGCGGCACGGAAGGCTACGAGAAAGCCGAAGTGACGGCGGGGGGAGTGAGCACGAGCGCTCTGTCAGCACAGACGATGGAGTGCCGCAGCGTGCGCGGGCTGTATTTCATTGGAGAAGCGGTGGACGTGACGGGGCACCTGGGCGGCTTCAACTTCCAGTGGGCGTGGGCGTCGGGCGCGGCGGCCGGGCGCGCGGTTTAGTAGTAGAGGTACTTTCTCCACTTCTGGTCGGAGTGGCCGATCATGCGCATGATGTGACGGCTGGTATGCAGCGTGAAGGGGCGCGGCTCGCGGATGAGCTTCATGTGCTCCAGTTCATGGAGCAGGTGGTTGCCCTTGCGGCGGTTGCAGCTGTGGCAGGCGGCGACGAGGTTTTCCCAGGTGGAGGTGCCGCCGCGCGAGCGCGGGATAACGTGGTCGAGAGTGAGCTCGGCGGAGGGCAGCACGACGCCGCAGTACTGGCAGGTATTGCGGTCGCGCAGCAGAATGTTTTTGCGGCTGAGGGCGCGGGTCTGATGGGGGATGCGGCGGTACTCGAGCAGGCGAATGACCGAGGGCAACTGCATGCGCACGCGGGCGGAGTGGAGTTCAGTTCCCTGCTCTTCTTCGGTGCGGGCCACGCCTTTCAGCACCAGCACGAGGGCACGGCGGGCGCCGCAGATATTAATGGGCTCGTAGGAGGCGTTCAGCACGAGGACAGGCGTCTGCATGGCATGCGTCGTGGTGACGACGTGCAGTCCCTCCTCGGCGTGCATTTCGTTCCGTATCGCGTGCGCCCTCGTTAACGATTGCCTGCGCGCCTGAACCCCGGCTTTCCCGAGCGACATAATTCCTCCAGTTGTGGTCCGGTTTGCCAGGCCGGACGGGTTACTGTCCTTTGCCGCCAGGGTGAGCCGGGCGGCCTTCCTCCCACAATGCAAAGTCTTCTTCCATGGGGATCTCGGGCGTGTCGAGGATCGCCGTTCGATCCGCAAAAACCTCGGTGTGCTGCAGGCCCTCTTCGCGCTGGGCCCGGGCGACGGTGGCCACCCAGACGTGGGCGGCTCCGGCGCGGCGCAGGACCTGCGCGCAGGCGCGGGCGGTGGCGCCAGTGGTGTAGATGTCGTCGATGAGCAGAACGTCCATTCCGGCGAGTTGCGCGGGCCGGGGGACAAAAAAAGCGCCGCGGAGGTTGGTGCGGCGCTGGTGCGGGCTGAGTCCCGCCTGGCTTTCGGTCGCGCGCCGGCGGATCAGCGCGCCCGGGA
>DATGJK010000395.1:0-2634 GCA_035295245.1 Acidobacteriaceae bacterium | reverse complement strand
ACACCCTATACCCTGTACTCATGCCCACTCTCGACCACATCGGCATCGCCGTCCACAGCATCGCCACGGCGCGCAAGCTCTATGAGTCGCTCGGTCTCCGCGTGCTGCACGAGGAAGCCGTCGACCAGGAACAGGTCCACACCGCGATGATCCCCACCGGCGACACGCGCATCGAGCTGCTCGAGCCCACCGCGCCCGACTCTCCCATCGGACGCTTTCTCGCGAAGCGTGGCGAAGGCCTGCACCACATCGCGCTGCACGTCGACGACATCTCCGCCACCCTCGAGACGCTCAAGTCCCAGGGCGTCCGCCTCGTCTCGGAGGAGATCCAAACCGGCGCCGGCGGCCATCTCTACTTCTTCGTCCACCCCGCGAGCACCGGCGGCGTCCTCCTCGAAATCTGCCACGACCCCGTCGGCGACGTCTGATCGAACCCGGGTGCCCCATGTCTCCGCTTCTGGAGACATGGGAGCCGAGAACAACGTGGACCACCCTACACCCTATCCCCTACACCCTGTCCCCCATCCCCTATACCCTGTCCCTGTGCTCCTCTCCATCGACACCTGCGGCCCCTCCGGCTCCATCGCGCTCGCCCGTCTTGACCACGAGCAGCTCGCAATCCTCTCCCAGGAGACGCTCGCCGGCAAAACCTACTCCGCCCGCCTGGTGCCCGCAATCTCTGAGCTTCTCGCCAGCCAGCAGATAGCTGTCGCTGACCTCGCCGCCATCATCGTCACCAAAGGACCAGGCAGCTTCACCGGCATCCGCATTGGACTGAGCACGGCGAAGGGCCTCGCCGAAGTCCATCGAACACCCCTCATCGCCGTCTCCCGTCTTCAGGTGCTGGCGCACAAGGCACAGACCCACGCCGCCGCCCTCGACGCCTCCCGCCACGAGTTCTACTTCGGCCGCTACGACGAAAATCCCCGGGAGACCCTTATCAACCGCGACGCCTTCGAATCGGAAGCCGCCGCCCTCGGCCAAGAGCTGGCAATCTGCGAGCCCGCCCTCCAGCCCCTCGTCCCCGCAGCAGCCGTCGTCGATTCCCCAACTGCGGCCGACGCCCTCCGCTTCGCCCTCGCGCGCTTCCGCGCCCGCGACTTCGACGATCCCCTCACCCTCGACGGCAATTACCTCCGCCGCTCCGACGCGGAGATATTCTCGCAGCCCGGTGCTCGCCGCCCTAAACCACCGCGTTCGCCCCAGCCCGAACCATGAATCGCCCAGCCCCGGAAATCCGGCCGATGCTCTCCGCCGATCTCGACGCTGTGCTGGCCATCGCCGCCGCCTCGCCCCAAGCGCCCACATGGCGGCACAGCAATTACTCCGCCTATCTCTCACCTCCGCAACCTCATCTGCTCCGCGCCGCCTTCGTCGCCGTAACCTCCGGATCGATCGTCGGATTCGCCGCCGCGAGCCTCCTCCTCGACTCGCCCGAAACTGTCGATCCTCTAAACCGCGCCGAGCTCGATTCGATGGCCGTCGACCCCGCCCTTCGCCACCGCGGCATCGGTTCGGCTCTCCTCAGCGCCGTTGTCGCCTGGGCCGAAGAACACGGCTCACGACACCTCGTCCTCGAAGTTCGCGCCTCGAATCTCGCCGCCGTCCGCCTCTACGAGCGTCACGGATTCCGCCACGAAGGTCGGCGTCCTTACTACTATGCTGATCCGGCAGAGGATGCTCTGCTGCTGGGCAAGCCATTACTCCCGTGATGCGATTTACCGTCGTTTTCCACCACAAAACCTGTTGAAGCTCGGGCTTCCACGGTGCTAGCGTGGTACGTCTCACTAGAGTGAGACAATTCGCCCGGCGAACCGCTGTTCCTGCCGGCTCCGCCGGGAATAAACCCGCGACGGAGGTGTCATCCATGGATCTGGAAGCGAACGGTCAGCCGGATAGTGAAGAGATTCGCCGCCTTGAAGAGCAGCATCGTCACTATTCGGAGAAGCTGGAATCTTTGCTCCAAAAACCCTGGCTTTCCGAGGATGACCTGATCGAAGAGACTCGCCTGAAAAAACTCAAACTTCATGTAAAGGATCAGCTGACCGCCCGCAGGGCGCAGCAGCAACGTGCGTTCAGCGCCGCCTAGCGCTCCGCAATTTTCCATCTCATCTCGACGGCCCGAGACATCGGCAGCCGGCGCGGTCGCGCTCGCTGTCGATGCCCACGTCTCCTCCGCTTTCGGTTTCCTCTTTCGCGCTCTAGAATAGAAAAGACTTCCGCTCATGGTGCGCGACGGATACTTCTACGGGCTGGCTCTGATTGCAGTGGCAGTTGTCGTCGGCCTGGTGACCGGCAACTGGACCTGGGCGATCCTCCCTCTGCTTCTCGCCGCTTTCTTTCTCTGGTTCTTCCGCGATCCCGAGCGGGATATCCCCCAGGATCCCGGCCTCGTCGTCTCCCCCGCCGATGGCAAAGTGACCCAGGTTGCCCGCGTCGCCACCCCCGAAGGCGAGCGCCTGCGCATCAGCATCTTTCTCAGCGTCTTCGACGTTCATGTCAATCGTTCCCCGGTCGCCGGAGTGCTGCGCGAGGTCCGCTACCGCAAAGGTGAATTCCTGAACGCCATGAATCCCGTCTGCGCCGAGCGCAACGAGCAGAATCTCGCTATCCTCGATACTCCCGAGGGATACC
>DATGJK010000394.1:0-22264 GCA_035295245.1 Acidobacteriaceae bacterium | reverse complement strand
GCCAACTGGTGCCGCAGGCGGCGATGTGAATATTGCGCGCGTTGCGGAAGGCTTCATCGGGGATCTTCATCTCCGCCAGGAAGACTTTGCCGGTTTCGAGCGAGATGCGGCCCAGCGTGGTGTCGCGAATGGCGCGCGGCTGCTCGAAGATTTCCTTGAGCATGAAATGCTTGTAGCCGCCCTTTTCCGCCTGGATGGGATCCCAGAGGATGCGCTGCAAGGGGCGCTGGATCGGCTTGCCGTCGAAGTCGGTGAGGATCACGCCTTCGGGCGTCAGCACGGCCATGTCGCCGTCCGCGAGGAAGTACAGGTCGCGCGTGTGGTGCAGGATGCCGGGGACATCGGAGGCAACGAAGTACTCGCCGTCGCCAACGCCGATGACCGCCGGCGGCCCATTGCGGGCCACGACAATCTTGTTCGGCTCATCGGCAGAAAGCACGCTGATGGCGAACGCGCCGGTGAGGCGGTGTACGGTCTTGCGGACGGCATCTTCGAGCGACAGCTTCGTGCCTGATTTGGCCGCGGTCGCAAGCTCCTGCTCGATGAGGTGGGCAATGATCTCCGTGTCGGTTTCGGTGGCGAACTTGTGCCCCTGGGCGACGAGTTCGTGCTTCAGCGCCAGGTAATTTTCGACGATACCGTTGTGCACTACGACGATGCCGCCGGTGCAATCGCGATGGGGATGCGCGTTCTCTTCGGTGGGACGGCCATGCGTAGCCCAGCGGGTGTGTCCGATGCCGTAGGTCCCGGCGAGCGGCTTTTCGCGCAGCACTTCTTCCAGACGCCCCAGCTTACCCGGCGCGCGGCGCAACTGCAGCCCGTGGCCGTTGCCGCCGACGGCGATGCCGGCCGAGTCGTAGCCGCGGTACTCGAGACGGCGCAGGCCTTCAATGATCAGCGGGACCACGTCCCCGCGTTTTCCCACGTACCCAACGATTCCGCACATAGATGTAGCTCAAGGGTACCGCAGGTTTGGCGCAGGGGAATAACGGATTCGGGGCAGTCCCGACGCAGGGCTATTCGAGGCGGAAGGTGTATTCCTCGATGACGGGATTGGTGAGCACTTCGCGCGCGATCCGGTCCACTTCGGCGCGCGCCTCGGCTTCCTGGATGCCGTCCTCAAGGGTCAGCTCGAAGTGCTTTCCCTGCCGCACGTCTGCCACGCCTGCATAGCGCATTTTTCGCAGCGCTTTGTGAATCGCCTGGCCCTGGGGATCCAGAACCGTCTTCTTCAGCGTGACATAGACATGAGCCTTCATTGTGGCCGATTATAAATGCAGCCGCATTCCACGCCGCTGTCCGGCGCTTTCCCCGCATCTCAAAGATCAGCGATACTGGAAAGAAGATGATTAATTACCTGGAACTGCCCGTCGGCGACAAAGCGCCTGAAATCTTCAACGTCGTCATCGAGATTCCGGCGGAGGGCATCAACAAGTACGAATACGACAAGAAGCTGCACGTGTTTCGTCTCGACCGGAACCTCTACTCGCCCGTTCATTATCCCGGCGACTACGGCTTTGTTCCCTCGACACTGAGCGACGACGGCGATCCGCTGGATGTGCTGGTGCTGGTCGATGCGCCCAGCTTTCCCGGCTGCGTGATGGAAGTACGGCCGATCGGGCTGCTGGAGATGCTCGACCAGGGCGTGCTCGATGAGAAGGTACTGGCGGTGGGACGCAAGAACCCGCGGTACACGGATGTGTGGAACTATTCGGAAATCTATCCGCACATGCTGAAGGAGATCACGCACTTCTTCTCGATCTACAAGGATCTCGAGGGCAAACGGGTGGAGATCAAGGGCTGGCACGACGCCGGATATGCCCGCGACCGCGTGATGTACGCCGTCCGCAACTTTCAGGAAGCCAATGAGCGGAAGCTGATCGAAGCAGGAGCCAACCGGTAAGTCAGTCAGCTGCGGGAAGCGTGACTTCCGTTCTCGCACACAGCGCTCGGGAAATCCAGAAGAAAAACGGGCCCCCGGCGGCGATCAGCGCGCCCAGCAGCAGAGCGGGCATGTGGGCCATCCGCTCCTGCCGCGACGCGGCCATGGCGTAGAGGATGACGGCGGTGGGCGCCGCTCCGATGACGCAGGCCATGCCGAAATTTCCGGCGCGGAAAGGCCGCGTAAGGTTCGGCTCGCGGATGCGCAGCGCGACCAGCGCCACAAATTCCAGAATCAGGCTGGCGCCGTACAGGATCAGGTCAAGCGCGATCAACCGCTCAAAATTGAAAGGCAGAGCCAGCGCCCACGCAACGGCGCAGGCCAGCACGGCGACCCAGGGCACCGCGCGCTGGTTTTTGCGCGCCAGCATGGGAGGAAGCAGGCCGTCTTCCGCCATGGCCATCGGCAGCCGCGTATACGACATGGTCAGCGCGTTGAACATGCCCAGCGCGGTCAGCGTTCCACCCGCCGCAATTGCTATCGCAAGCCACGCCCCGGCCATGGTTCGCGCCACGTCGGCCCACGACCCGGTGGTGAATGCTCCGACGGGCACGCGAGCATACGCCATCGCCCCCAGCGGGATGACGTAGGACAGCGTCACAATCGCTGCAGCCATGAGCACGGCGCGCGGGTAATTGCGCTGCGGATTGTCTACCTCGCGGGCCACCGTAGAGGCGTTGTCCCAGCCCATGTAGTTCCACATCGCAACCAGGATGGCGGTGGTGAGGCCGGAGTGCGTGGCGAGCGGGGGCGCGGCGGCATGCGACGCGTGCGCTCCCTGAAGGACCGCACAGACGACCAGCACCGCAAACGGAGAAAGCAGCAGCATGAACAGCCACAGGGCGCCGTCACCGACGGCGGGCGCGCCGAGCAGGTTCCAGACGCAGCACACGGCGATCAGCCCAAGCTCCCAGGCAAAGCCGTGCCAGCCGGCGGTCCACGCCGGAAGCAGACGGCCCAGGTACAACACAAACATGGTTGGATAGATGGCCATGTCGAAGATGCTGGCCGACAGCGAGAGCCAGGCTTCCTGGAATCCCCAGAACGGCCCCAGCGCCCTTCGAACCCACACGTAGAAGCCGCCGTCTTCGGGGAGCGCGCTGGCCAGTTCGCCGATCATCAGCGCGGTGGGCAGGCTCCAGAGCAGCGGCAATGCCAGCAAAATGATCAGCGCGCGGACATATCCGGCATCGAGGATGTCCTCAATGCCGTAGGGGCCGCCGGAAACCATGAAATAGGTAGCCGCCGCCAGGGGCAGCAGGCGCATGCCTCGTCGAATTGGAGCCGAGCGGGGGATTCTGATTCTCCGTGAGTGAAGGGTGAAGATCAGAATCTATCGTGACGCGAACCGCAGGAAAAGAAAAAACGCCACCGGATTGGGTCCCGGTGGCGTTTGTGTCAAGGTTGCTGGAACCAGAGCCTAGGAAGCTTTGCGGCGCGCGCCCTCTTCGGGATGGTAGTAGTCGCGCATCCGCCCGTAGGTCTCAACGCGGCTCCCTTCGCAGACTTCCCCGGTGCCGGATATGGATTCGAAACGGACAGTTCCGCGGTTACGCTCGATGATGCCCTCGGCCAGAGAAGCGCGGCCGCCTGGCTCCACGGTGATCACTGCGCCGCCGCGGCGGAGTTCCCCGCTGAGGGCTCGTGCTTCAGGGGCGCCTAGCCCCATCCCGGCAAAGGAGCTCTCAAAGGCAGGCGCCGAGTATTCGTAATCGGGGAAAAGGTGTCCTTCGCCGGTGCCGAACTTCATGTTGTCGGTGCGCTTCTCACTGGTGTTGCGAGCGTCCTCGCCAAAAGCGCGGCGCAGGCGCTCACGGCGGCTCTCCTCGGATTCCACGGTCGTCCTGCCGCCGGGGACGGGCTGCAGGGGCACTGCTCCGGCTTCGCCCTGCAGGGTGCTGGGCAGATCGTGTTTCAGCTCATGCCGCAGCGTGGACGGGATTTCGCTGCCGGGAGGCTCCGCCGGACGCGCGGGCGCCGGAAAGGCATTCCCCGAACCTGGGGCGAGACCCGCAGGCGTGACCGCTTCATCATGCGAAGCCGGACCGCCGATCGATCCGGAGACCTCCGGGTTCTCCGGAGTGCCGCCACGAACGCGACCGCCGCCGAAGGCCATCGGGGTGCGAAACGCCGCGCCAATTTCGGAGGCGCGAAATCCTTCGTCCATCAACTCGTGAATGGCCCGTGTAGCGTCGTCGCTGTTGCTGAAATATCCCACGACCATGCGGTCGCCCGGCATAGAACCGCTCTCAGGCACCATAGACTCTCTCCTGACGTGCCCGGTAGGCACCAGAGGTGGGATGCAAGCCGCAGCAGCATTTCTGCCTGTGAATCGCAGGCTGCCGTCGAATGGCGCGGAAAGTTGTCGGCCGGCCAGGGCTCTCCTATATACTGGCCACAACCGAGCCGGAGAGATGGCCGAGTGGCTGAAGGCGGCGGTTTGCTAAACCGTTATAGGGTTGAAAAGCTCTATCGAGGGTTCGAATCCCTCTCTCTCCGCCATCCAGTTGAATCCTCAACATCTGAGTCTTATTGAATTGTTGGAGAACCCGACTCCAGGACGCGGTGCAGTGTCCCATTGGTGTCCTGTTGCGTCTGCCCCGCTTCTGCAATGTGGTTTTCGAGTTTCGTCATCGCGCCGCGGACATCTTCTGCGGCGGTCTTGATGCAGCAGGTCGCGGTTGTGCTCACATTCGCGTGACGCAGGGAGGGTTCACTGCGTCCGAACCGGACGAAATCAGCCGGGCTCACCCTGAGCCGATCAACTGCGGTTCGTTTCTGGCGCTGCGGAGATGATTTCGGCGCGGAATGGTTGTCTATGCTGGCTGGTATCCTCGAATGTGCCCGGCGAGAGATGCACCCGTTGTTTCCTCAATGCGCCGCAGCGGCCAACCGAGGCAGGCAAAGGCGAACAAGCTCACTGCTGGTGCTGCTCAATCCACTTCTCGATCGATTTGGCGACGACCGTATAGCCCGTTCCGTTCGGGTTGTTCGTGTTTTTCGAGCCGTCGCCGCTCAGGTGAACAAAGTCTGCCGAAGTCCACGACTGTCCGCTGGCGTATGTGGCGGCAGTCGAACCCGCGTATCCCCGCGTGCAGGTATAAGCGCCGTCACTGCCTCCCGTGACATAGATGTACTCCGACCCGAGGACAGCCACGCGGCCGGAGATGTTCGTCCCAAAGGTGATCGCACAGGTCGTCGTGCTGCTGACGGCTGCGGCCAACGTGCCCGACGCATCGAAAGCGTGCAAGCTGAATGGCGGGTCATCATTGGCATGATCGATTACGTCCACGGGATTGTTGGGGTTATAGGCGGCCACCAGAGCCGCATTGATGTCGTAATAGTTGTTCGGGTACGTCGCTGCGATCCAGTCATTGATGGCTGCATACCAGACGTTACACGCGGTCGAGGGGCAAACTGCACTTTCCCACTTCAGGATTGGCATCACCAGATAGTGGCCTCCGTGCGAAACAACGTACGCTGTCATCGCCGCGATGTCGCTATCCACCTGACAGTTCGAAGGGTTCCCAGGAACTGTGTTACAGACAATTGAATTGTTCCCTCCCGCCCAAATGATGTTCAGACCCTGCAAGGTTCCAGGCGGCAGCACAGGTGTCCAAACATCTCCACTGTTTACCGCCTGCGATGATCCAGCCGTCACCCGATAGAGCGTGAAGTGAACATGATCCCCTGAATCTGCGCAGTTCACCGTTACCCGATCGATCATGCCCTGGACCAGAGATGTGTTTCCCGGCCCCCAGTTGTAGCAAGGCTCGTATCCGGTCAGGAACGTGACGTTCGAAACCGATCCGCTGGCCGGGATCGTGAAGGAATCCGTAACATGCGTGGCCACCGCTCCCATGCGGGCCGCGATCTGCCCGGAGGTCTGACCGCCAATCCCATAGTTGTTCACAATCCTGTCCAGTCCCATCTCGCCGAGTTGGTACGGGTAGGAGCAATACGGCTGCGTCCCGTCTTCGCAGCCTGCGGTCAGCGAATCGCCCCACGCGGTGTACTCCCTGACAAGATAAGGGTCAGGACCGTTCGTTGGAGTGGCGCATCCGGACAAGACACAGAAGAGAGTCACGGCGACGGGTATCTGCGAGCGCTTGCACAGCATTTTCTTTCCTTCGGATAGGGGTGACTTGAATGCGGCGATCTTACCATCGCGGGAAAAGGCACTCACCGGCTTCACCACACCTGGCGGATTTTTGGTGTCCGATTCGGTTTCCAATAATAGATTCGGTTTCCAATAATTACTGAGATGCCTTTGAATCCCCCAGGCCGCGAGTGGGACTCTAAGTGATTGAAAATGCGCCGGTACAGGAGGAGAGAGAGAGAGAGAGAAGTGCTAAACCGTTATAGGGTTGAAAAGCTCTATCGAGGGTTCGAATCCCTCTGCCTCCGCCAGATTCCCTCTATTAATCCCCTAAACTGCAGAGCTCAATGCTCGACTTAGGATTGCCGTGCACTGGCCGGATTGCCCCTACCTTGCGCTGAGGCCGCGGGAGTATGCCCGCTGGATTCACGCGCGGGAGGTTAGCATTTCCATGCAGTCAGAGGAAGCGTCGTTGACGGATCGGGTCGTCACACCCAGGATCGGTGCACGACGAAACCGGAAAGCAGGGATTTGCGAAATGGCCTCGGCCTGGCAACAAACGTATTCTCTCTTCGGCGAAAGCCTGGGCGTATCGGCATTGATCGCCGCGCTGCCGATTTTTGTCTTTCTCCTGCTCCTCGGTGTATTCAGGAAGCCTGCCTGGATGGCGGGAGTCGTGGGGCTGTGCGCCGCGTTCGCACTGGCGGTCGGCGCTTACCACATGCCGGTGAAGCCGGCAGCCAACGCGGCGCTGTATGGAGCAGCGTTTGGCCTCTTCCCTATCTCCTGGATCATTTACTGGGCGATTGCTCTTTTTCGCGTGACCACGGAGAGCGGCAAGTTTGAAATTATTCGCGGCTCTGTCGGACGCCTGACGCCCGATCCCCGACTGCAGGCGTTGTTAATCGCCTTCGCGTTCGGAGCATTTCTTGAGGGCGCTGCCGGATTCGGGACACCCGTGGCGATCGCCGCCACGATGCTGAGCGGTCTGGGATTTTCGGCGTTCAGCGCTTCGGCACTTTGCCTGCTGGCGAATACCGCTCCTGTGGCGTTCGGCTCTATCGGCATCCCGGTCATTACGCTGGCCGGCATTACGGGCTTACCTCTGGACAAGCTCAGCACGGACGTGGGCAGGCTGTGCTCGCCGGTCGCGCTCTTCATTCCGGCTTATCTCATTGTTGCTATGGCTGGATTTCGCGCGCTCTCGGGGATCGTGGTGCCGGCGCTGGTGGCCGGAGCTTCTTTCGCCATTCTTCAGTATGCGATCTCGGCGTTGATGGGACCGCAGCTTTCATCCCTGCTGGCCGCGATCGTTTCCATCCTTGCGCTGGTTTTGGTGATCCGCCTCCGCCGGAAGGCCGGAGAGGCCGCATTTTCCGTTGCGCCTGGCGCCGATCTGCGCACCATCGGCATGAAAGGATCCACAAATTTGGCGCGGGATGCAGCCGAGAATCCTGGCATACAGCACAGTTCCCGCGAGGTCCTGCTCGCATGGCTTCCTTATGTCGTTCTCGTGGTCTGCGTGATTTTGTGGGGCATCGCCCCAATCCACGCGGCCCTGAACCGGGCGACCGTCAATTTCAACTGGCCGGGGCTGCACGATCTGGTTCTGCGCATGCCGCCGGTGAGCAAGACGCCTTCGCCCTATCACGCTCCCTTTGCGTTCAACTTTCTTTCGGCGTCCGGGACCGCGTGCATGGTCGCAACCATCCTGTCAGCGCTGTACCTGCGCATCAGTCCTTCAGGGTTCCTGGGCATCCTGGCGCGCACCACGAAACAACTCGCGGTGCCGATCGCGACGGTGGCGCTGGTGCTCGCTGTCGGATTCCTCATGAACTACTGCGGCGCCACCGCGACCCTGGGTCTCGCGTTCGCCTCCAGCGGAAGACTGTTTCCATTCTTTAGTCCGCTGCTTGGGGTGCTTGGAGTGTTCCTTACCGGCTCCGACACTTCGTCGAACGCGCTCTTTGGAAACCTGCAGGTGGTCACCGCCAATCGCCTGGGGCTCGACCCGGTGCTGATGGCGGCCGCCAATGCCGCGGGAGGCGTGATGGGAAAGATGATCAGCTTGCAAAGCATCGCGGTTGCAGCGGCAGCGACAGGGCTATCCGATAAGGATCAGGGACGCCTGTTTCGATTTACGCTGAAGCACAGCCTGTTTCTCGCGTTCATCATCGGGTGTTTGTCGATGCTTTACGCTTACGGATTCCATCTGTAACTCGGCCGGACTTCCGCCCGGCTTTCATTGAATTGCAAATGGCTGCTTGCCTGTCCAGTCGGGAATGGAATTGATGCGCAGATCGGTGCGGGTCGGAATGGGATCCAACATGAATTTCAAATTGAACCCCACGCTTTGCGAGTAGTAATTCTCAGAGTTATTGGCCGTCGCGAACGTATCGAAGTACAGGTACGGTGTCATTCGATAGCCGAGGCGGATTTCAGCGTCATAATTGGCCGCAGCGCCATTGTTCGCCGCATACCTGCCCTGCAGAACACGCGTGGTGCCGGGCAGGACCGGATAGTACAGCGTCGAGGCCTCATGCAGGTACTGCACTCCCCCGCTGAACTTAACCTGGTACTCAAAGCGCGGGTGGCGCGCATACCAGGAGATCGGGATCGATGCCAGGTAATACTCCTGCGGGCTGAAGTATCCTCCCTGGCCAAACGAAAAGTACTTTAAATTGCGGTCGTAATGCATGGCGCTGGCATTGCCGCCCACGGCCAGCCCCTGAATCATCTGCCAGTAAAATCCGGCATTGCCGACCATGCTCCAGTTATCGGGAACGTTGCGGCCCTGAAGAAGCGAGTAACTCCCCGAGCCATAGGCACCGAATCTTCGATAAATGGAGCCGTTCACAGGGTTCGTGTCGAATTTCACTGCGCCGGTATTGGAGATCACGCCGCCCCAGCGAATACCGGTGCCGGGATCGCGCGCGCCTGCCCAGGAGAGAAGGCTATCCTTGACGCTGTCGCGCAGTCCGAGGAACGTTAAAGGTCCATTGAACGGGCGGTAGCGGATTCCTCCGATGATGTTATGAACCGGAAAGTTCTGCGGAGATACTCCAGCCATGATTCCAAACGTGTTGGTTGATAACTGGGCGGATCCGCCATAGCCAAACTGGTCCTGTTGGGCGAACGCTGCGCCAGCAGGCAGTGTGCCGTACTTGAGTTTGGAGCTTCCGTCAGGAGTCCCGCTGTAAGCGTAGACACCATTGGCCTCTATTCCGAGCCGTACCTGGTTGGAAGCTGTATAGGCTCCGCTCAAGATGCTCTCGCCAACGATGAGCTGATCAATGCCCGGATCGCCGATGCGTCCCGCCCCCAAACCTCCAACGTCAGTAAGAGGAGTATTGCGGTCGTCGACAGCCTCGACTTCTTCCTGCATCTGCTGCTGTTGTTGTTGTTTTTGCACCTGAGCCGGAGGGGATGAGACCTGGCTGTTTGCGTCCTGCCCAACCGGATTCTGCTGCTGGATGAAGCCACGAGGGACAACGAACGTCAGCGCGATAGGCCGGATGCTTCCCCCGCCGAGGCTGCCCGCGGACGATTGCGAGCTGCACGACGGAGCCGACTGCGGAGCACCCGGCTCTGCAGCGGAGTCATCCTGAACCGCCAGAGGCGCGGCGGACTGCTGCTGATCCAATGACGAAGCCGCGGCTTTCGTCTCGGGCGTCGAGGCTCCCTCTTCGTTCAGGGCGGTCAGAGCGGATCGCAGTTCGCGCTCGCCCTCGTCGTAATCGCCCCGGGCGATGTCCTGCCTCGCTTTCATGTGCATCAGTCCGGGATCTGTGGGGAAGCGCTGCAGTCCCTGCTGCAGGAAGCGGTTGGCCAACTGGTTCTTGTGCGCCGCAAGCGCAGCACCGGCCGCCATCCGATAATCGTCGGCCTGAGCTCCGTTCATTCCCCAGTTTTCGAAAACCTCGAGCGCTGCCTGCTTGTCATGGCGCTTCAGGTAAAGCGAGGCCAGAGCGGCATGGACATTTCGATCGCGAGGATACTGGCGAGCCGCGTCGGTAAGGATCGACAGAGCGAGCTGCGGCTTCGTGTTGAACATATCCTCGGCGCGGCGGATACTCCAGAGCGACCAGAGTTCCTGGATGGCTTCGCGTTGCGTGGAGGTGAGCCTGGTCCGGCTTCTCGCATCCGTCAGCAGATCGCTGAGCCCGGGCTCTTCCGGAGAGACAGCCAGCATGGTCCAGGCCGTTTGGATATCCAGATTGATCGGGGTTGGCTTGTGCTGCGCAGCATAGCCGGATCGCGCCTTGAGTAAGAGCGGGAGCGCATCCTGATTGCGCCGGAGGGTAGAGTAGGCGCTCGCCTCCAGGATGAGAAAGGTCGGATCCTTTTCGAGCTGAGCGCGTACCGCGGCAGGCATATGGGGGAGCTCCGAGACCAGCGTGCTGTCGGCGCGCCGGCGGTGCAGCACCGCCAGATAGCCGCGCCACGCGTCGGGAGAGGCTACACCCCGCGAAACGATGTCGTAGTAGACGTTCTCAGCGCTGTCGTAGAGCCGCTGCCGCATGAGAACGTCAGCCAGTTGCAACTGGGTGCTTTCGGAAGGCAGATGCCCGGTCGTCCGATCCAGAGTGATCGAGCGACGCAACAGCTGCTCCGCCGCCGAACAGTCTCCGCGTGACGAGTCAATGAGAGCAACGGAATTCAGGAAGCCTGTGTTCTTCACGGCTTCTTCCCAGGAAGTTTGCGGCATGGAGCGAACGGCCGCCGCGGCATCGGAAAAATCGGAGCCGCGTATGTAGGCGCCCACCAGCGCTTCCCATCCACTGGGATTCTCGGGATGCGCCTGCGTGGCCTGGCGATAGATTTCGATGGCCTGCCCCATTTTGCCCTGATCCATAAAGGCGGAGGCAATCTGAAAACGCAGGCTGAGCGCATCGGGCGTATCGGAGGTTCTGGCAAGCTGCAGGGCGCGCTGAAGAGCCTGATCGCCGGCTGCAGGCTGGTCCGTTTGGTAGTAGAGCAACGCCAGTTCTGAATAGAAGTCCGAACGCTGCTCGATGCGAAGCTTCACCGGCGGAGGAATTCGCTTCGTAGTCGCGATGGCAGACTTGGGATCCTGCGCGCGGATCTGAGCCTGCATCAGCTGAAGCCAGTTCGATTCGTCGGTGGGATACGCGGCTGTGAGCTGCGTGTAGATGCGGCTTGCGCCTGCATAGTCGCCGGCGCGCATGAATGCGTTGGCCAGCCCGTGTAACGCATCCTTGTCGTTCGGATTGAGCAGCACGGCCTGCTGATAGGCGGCGACCGCTGCTTTGGGCTGGTCCTGATTCAAAGCCGCAGCGGCCTGATTCATGATTCCCCAGAATTTCGCATTGCGATATCCCTGGCTCACATCCGCGCGCGCGGGCTCGAGCCGGTGCGCCTGGGCAAAGAGCTTCGCGGCGTCGTCGAAGCGGCCCTGGTTGAGACGCAGGAATCCTAATCCAGCAAGAGCCTCGGAATTGGAGGGTGACCTGGAAAGTACCTGCTGAAACCTTGTTTCTGCTTCCGCAAATTTGTGTTGATCGAGCAGCGCGTTGGCGAGTCCCAGCAATGCTCCCTGATCCGATGGCTGCAGCGTCAGAGCTTCCTGGTAGGCCTGGACGGCGCTGGCTGAATCCTTTCGCTGCTGAGCGGCCGCTCCGCGCTGCAACGCCAGCGAGAAGCTGGCGCTGTTGTATCCGTCGCGAGCGTCCTGCCGTTGCGGAGCGAGGCTGCGGGCACGATCGAACAGGCTCTGTGCTTCACTGAAGCGCTTCTCGTCGAGACGCGCGAAGCCGAGTCCGACAATGGCGTTCACGTCATTCGGCGACTGGCGGAGAACCTCAGTGAATCTCTCCGCTGCTGCCTCCGCATGCTGGCCCTGAAGCGCCTTGAATCCTTCCTGGCGGTCTGCGGCGACGGCGTCCTGCTGCTGTTTTTCCCGGAGCGCCGCTACAAATGGCTGGAGTTCCTGATCGGGATAGCGCTGGAGATAAGCTTCCATCGGACCCAGCGCATCGGGGTTCTGTTTATCCCACAACAGGGCCTGACGCCACGGAGCCCGAGCCTGCTCGGACATAGCGGGATCCTTGATCGACTCGAAGAGCTGGAAACCCTCCGTGCGCGTTTTCGAGTCATAAGACAGCACGGTCGCAAGCCACAGGCGATAGGCTTCCTGTTTGGGGTTTTGCGCGGCGAGCCGACGGAGCTGAGCAATCGCTGTCTCTCGGCCGCCGGTGCTGGCGGCCTCAGTTTCGTAGTAGTGCTGTGCCCATTTGCCCAGCGGCGGCGGCTGGTCGCCGAGGACTTCGCGATAGATCTGCATGGCCTGGTCGGGCTTGTGCTGCATGGCGAGCCGCCCGGCTTCATCGAGCCGGCTGCGCTCCTCGGGCGTAAAGACACGCAGCTTCTCGACCGCGGCAATCTGAGGATCGCGAGGGTTGATCTTCCGCAGGCGGTCGAGCCAGGATCGCTCTTCATCCGTCTGGCCGTTCTCTTTTGCGCCGCGCGCCAGGCCGGCCAGAGCTTCGGTCTGATTGGGATCGACGAGCAGGACTTTTCGCCAGTTCTGCGCCGCCAGATCGATGCGGCCTCGCGCTTCGAGGGAACGTGCATTGGCGAGCAGGATGTCGACTCCGCCCTGAGTTTGCGGCAGAGCCGACACGCCTGCAGACAAGACGAGCATAAGAAACAGACAAGAACGAAAAGAATGATTCATTGCAGTCAGCCTCGGTTACTTACCCACGGCGCCAGACGTCGTGCAGCAACGCGCTCGGTACTCCAGCGCACCCAGGCAGCGATAAATAGAGAAAGAAAGAGTACGAAGAGAGGAAGAATCCGGTAATTTTCGAACAGGAGAACGGTTGCGTACTGATACTGATTGAACCTGCCGGCGTGATACGCTGCCGTGCCGGTCAGGAAGGACTGGAAGCGGCCATCCTGAGAGACGGCCACGCCTCCGTATACAGGACCCTGGCGCTCCGACGGAGTGAACAGGCCGCGGACGGCGTCTGCTGCGCCCGAGCCGTGCGGAACAATGGCCACCACGGCGCGGTCCGGATGCAGGGGAGACACGAAGCTCTCGACGAAGAGACCCACGCCGCTGACATCGCCATTGAGCAAACTGGTCAGGCGATCGCCGTCGCTTTCCCGAAACGGCCACTGCGGGCGCAGCAGCAGCGTCGTTTCCGGAGCCTGATGAACCTGCGTTGCCGGCGCGGACATATCGAGCGGCATTGCGTCTGCCCATTCGGAGAGGAGCGGCTGCGATTGCGGCGTGCCGATCAGGACGAGGTCCTTGCCGCGCATCCGCTTGACCCCGGCGCTCTCGGCGATTTCCAGCCCAGTGGCGAGCGATCCGGTCTGTCCGCCCCAGAAGCCGGTCATGTCCAGCAATGTTTCGATGTCGACCGGCGTCGGCGCGTCTGGCATGATGACCGCGGCGCGGCTGCCGTCGGGCCATTCGGTGAAGGGATAACCGGCGTCGGCAAACAGTTCCAGGCGAGGCAGCACAACCGAGTGCGGAAGCTCGTGCAGGTCGATCGTGGAATCTCGACTGACGGCAAACGACGGCCGCACGTCAGCAGGCGGCGTGTTGCTGGCAAAGTAGAAGTCCACTGTGAGCGTGTTGGTGTACGGAAGCATGCTGCCTGTCGGCAGTCGGAAGGTTTCCGATTCCTGAACCGGCGCCGACGCTGGGTTGAGCTGCATGCTGTCGATATCCTTGCCGTTTAACCGCACGCTGACAGCGGGACGGGTCCCATTCGGCGCGCCGCCATACTTGAATTTGAGAAGCAACGGCACCGATTGATGGGCGCGGAGAAAGAGGTCCGGGGGGAGCCGGAAATAGAGATTGATGGAGCCGGTTCCCTGCAATTTCAGACGCTCAGCGGTCGTGTAGGCGCCGATCTGAGACGGATGATCCGTCTGGAGCCAGCGCGGCGCTGCATACGCGGCCTGCGGAGTCATCGGCACGGCATGAGCCTGGACGGTGGTCACGTGCGGTATCCACTTGGCGCTGGTCAACGCGCGCGCGGCTTGCAGGAGATCATCAGGGCTATCGCCGGTGATGATGAGCAGCTTGCCATAGGGGTCGCGCGGATTCTCGCGCATGGCGATGAGCGGGCCCCGCGCCGATGAAAGAGCGAGGCCGGCAAGCAGGCTGGAGCGGCGCAGGGCGAAGAGTACGGCGTTTCCGCTGGGTATTTCGCCAACGCTCACCGGAAAATGAGCGCCGCGTACATCAGAGAGGACGCCAAACCACGATGCCAGCAGCGCAGCACTCTGGAGCGTGACGTTGTCCGGCGTCTCGCCAAAAACCACAGGGAGGCTCCAGGAGCCGCGGCCCGCCGGATCGAAAAATGGCAACGGCAGCAGCGAAAGGTCGTTCCCGATGGGAAGCCGCGTTCCGCTCAGGCTGATGCTGCTGGAAGGGCTCAGAACAACCCACGGCCTGCTGCCCCCGACACACGATTCGCAGGTTCCCTGGAGTTCCAGCGCAAGCGTGGAGTCGCTGGTGAGCAAGTCTGTCGGCAAGGGAAACTCTGCCTGTTGTGCAGTTCCTGGCACGAGGGGGATGGATCCCACTTCCGCTCCGTTCAGCGTCACCGCAAGCCGAGCTTCATTCGGGCGAAGATCGGGCGCGGCATAGCCGAGTTTCAGCACTGCACTGGTTGCTACCTTCGTGACGGGTTCGCCGAAGAAGAAACTCAGAGATGCTCCGCTGCGCGGCAGGGTCAGAGTTGTTGTGCCGTTCGCCTGGCCTAGCTGGACTTCGTCGTGGAAATTCGCAGGTTGAGTTTGCGCCTGACTTGCATCTGTTCTGGATCTGCGAGAGGCGTTTTGCGCTCTCGATCCATGAACCAGCAACAAAGCTGCCAGCAGCACGGCCGGAACAGCAATTGATGTGGCGCTCTTTCTTCGCCGCGGCGGCAGTGGCTCGTCATCGTCCGATGGACGGGGCGTGAGGAAACCGATCGGGAGAAGCGCCAGGCCGCGCACGCCCAGAAAGAGAATCTGCAGCAGGCTGCGGAGGGGCCGATCGCCGGCCTGGCCCTGGCGCAGCTTACGCCAGGCTCTCCGGTTTCCCCGCAGCAGGAATTCGATTTGGTCCTCCTGCTGCTCCGTGAGTTCCGGCAGAAACAGGTGTTGAAGCTTGCCGGCAGAATGCGCCACCAGCGCCGGAATTGTGCAAGCCGCTCTACCCTCTCCGAGCACGAGAAGAACAGGCGCACCTCGCGCGAGTTCCAGCGAGTGCTCGAGTTTGAGGGCGACTGCGGTGGGCGAGACTTGCAAGGTATCGCCTTCCACCGGACCCTCAAATTCAAACGAGGGATCGCTGTCGACTTTCAACAAGGCGGGAATCCGTGCCCGAATACAAGCGCCCGAACGCAGTCTTCGCCGCTCCCAGGCGACTGAGGTGGCGACGGACAGGATCATCGTGTTGTACAGCGTCCACGCGGCGTTCATGAGAATGGTGTCGCGATGGCCAGGATCGGCGAAATAGCGCTGCTCGCCTCTGACCAGTCCGGCCACGTTCAGCGCCAGCAGAAGGATGTAAGGGAATGCAATCCTCCGATCGAAATACGAGCGCCTGAGGACACCGCCCTTACTTGTAACGTTGAACTTGCCCAGTTTGGGGTTAATCAGCGCCAGCAGCGTTGGGAAAAGAATGTAGGGCGCAAGGACAACTTCATAAACTTCGTTCCAGAAGGAATGGCGGTGGCGTCCCTGGACACGCGAGTTCGTCAGGTTGGAGAGGACGATGTGGGGAATCGCGTAGGCCACAACCGCCCATGTGTATCCATAGATATTGACCTTGCCGAATAGCAAATAGACCAGCGGCACGGTCAGAAAAATGAGGCGCGGAATGGCGAACAGAAAATGGGTCGTTGCGTTGAAGTAACACAGGCGCTGCGACAGCGACAGGCCCGAGGCGAAAAGCGGATTCTCGGTGCGAAGAATCTGCGTCATGCCGCGCGCCCAGCGGATGCGCTGACCGATGTGAGCAGCGAGACTCTCCGTTGCCAGACCGGCTGCCCTCGGAAGATTGATGTAGGCGGTGTTCCAGCCGCGCCGTTGCAGACGCAGGGCTGTGTGGGCATCTTCCGTGACCGTCTCTACCGCGATGCCGCCAATCTCATCCAGCGCGCTGCGCCGCAGTACGGCACAGGATCCGCAGAAGAAGCTCGCATTCCAAAGATCGTTTCCGTCCTGCACGAGACGGTGAAACAGTTCGCCCTCATTAGGGACCTTGCGGAACTGCCCGAGATTTCGCTCGAAAGGATCGGGGGAGTAGAAGTGGTGCGGCGTCTGCACAAGTCCGAGATCGCGGTCACGAAGGAACCACCCCAGCGTTGTTTTCAGAAATGACCGGACCGGCACATGGTCGCAGTCGAAGATCGCAACAAAGTCGCCGCTGATTTGCGTGAGCGCGTGGTTGATGTTGCCCGCCTTGGCATGCGCGTTGTTGTCGCGGGTCATGTATTCCACGCCGGCCTGAGCAGCAAACTCGCGAAACTCTTCGCGCCGGCCGTCATCGAGCAGCAGCACCCTTATCTTTTCCGCAGGGTAATCCAGCGCCGCGGCCGCCAGAACTGTGCCTTTCACCACGTGGAGCGGCTCGTTGTAGGTGGGGATGAGCACGTCCACCGTCGGCCACGTGGCCGGATCTCCCTCCAGCGGGAGAGGAGGACGCTTCAGCGGCCGCAGAGTCTGAAAGTAGCCGAGGATGAGCGTCGCAAACGCGAAAAATTCCGCCAGCAGCAGGAGCAGGACAAAGGCAGTGTCCCAGCGATGAATGTGGCCGGCGCTGTTCACTCCATCCCACGTCTGCACCACGCGCCAGTAGCCGTAACGCAGAGTGCTGAAGACGGAGACCGCCATCAGCAGAACCGTGGTCGCGAGCGAGCGCGAGACTGCATTTAGCAACATCGCGAAGCCGATCAGGACCGCCCCGAAGATAGCTTGTTCCTTCCAGGCAAGCGGAAGAACAACCAGCGGGCCGAGAGCGGCGCAGGCCGCGAGCGCCCAAAAGCCTAAGAATAAGAATTGCAGGAATGACTTCAAACCAAATCGCGGAACAGATCCGCTCATGCACTTCACCTCAACAGAATTGCCTCCAGGTATTGAGAGCAAGAAGAGGGCCACACCTGGTGGAAAACACCCAGAGTTGCTGACCATCGTGAATGGACAGTCAAATCAACACAGGGCTCGTTTTTAAGCGGGAAAAACTGACACGGAAACTGCGCAAAATGAACTCACTGGGAGGGCAACAGATGGATTCAGCGTTTTCTCATTCCTCCGGCGACAGCACCTCTTTTCCCGCGGGTTTAGGCGATTAGGTGCAGGCGCGCGCGGATGGGTTGCGTTCCGCGCTCTGAGGGGAGCAGCAGTCACATGCGGCGCTGAAAATACAGTGTTTACCAGTTATTAACGCGGACCAGGTACGGCAATCTTGCGATCACGTGCAGTGAGGACCACGTCGTTCAGATCCGCGGCAAAATGCTCCTGGGCTGATTCTCAAGGTGAGGGCGGGGTCAGTGTATGAAGTCAGCGGCGGCCGGTCGACGTACTGACTGGCACAATACGATCGCTCAGACCGCCGGTTGTTCCTGCATCAGGAACGTGAGTCGCGATCCACGGACGATCTCGTCGTGCGTAATCGGCCGCAGCGGCTGACTTCTGTCATCGACGAGCAGTCTCGATACGTAGACCGCCGATGGGCTCTGGCTGCGAGCCTCGATCACAGTGATTTTGCCTTCGGGCAGATGCAGTGTGATCCGGTCGAAGAGTGGGCTGCCCGGAACATACTCTGCCTTGCCCGGGCAGAGTGGATAGAAGCCCATTGCGCCGAACAAGTACCAGGCCGCCATGGAGCCGGTATCTTCGTCGCCGGGGAAGGTGTCCTCTGTGTACAGTTCGTCCATCACGCGGCGCACCCAGTACTGCGTCCGGTCGGGCCGCCCGGCGATTGCATACGCATACAGAAAATGATGTACCGGCTGATTGCTCTGGGCGTATTGCCCGAAGTCCACGGCTGCCATCTCCGACATTTCGTGGATCTCCTCTCCGTATACGCCCACGTCGAAGATCGGCGGCAGCGACAGCATCTTGTCCAGCGCCGCAACCGCACGGCTGTTGCCGCCCATGGCTTCGATCAGACCAGAAATATCGTGAGGAACATCCCAGCGATGCTGCCAGGCTGATCCCTCGACATAAGGACTGCCCCACTGGAATTCATTGAAGGGCTCGAGCCAGTTGCCATTCTCATGCTTGCCCCGCACGAAACCCGTTTTTGCGTCGAAGAGGTTACGCCAGTTCCGCGAGCGCCTGAGAAACAGGTCTGCATCGGCATCGTTGCCCACCGCCTTTGCAACCTGCGCAATGCAAAAATCGCCGTAGGCCGCATCCACCGTCTCGGCCACAGCCTCTTTCACTTCATCGACGGGCACATATCCAAGGCGGATGTAGCTCTCGATGCCGCGGCGCCCGTAGCCGCGATCAGGATCTCCTGCCTGCGTCGCGTGCTTCTTCAACCCGGCGTAAGCTCCCGCGAGATCGAAGCCGCGGATTCCTTTTGCCGCCGCATCGCCGAAAACGGAGTCGATCAGGCTGCCGGTCATACACGCGCGGTATCCTGGCGCTGGAAACTGCGGCAGCCAGCCTCCTTCCCTGTACGCATTCACCCAGGCCTGGAGGATTTCTGAAAGCTTTTCCGGATACAGGATGGACATGAACGGATACCACGCGCGATAGACGTCCCAGTAGCCATGGTCCGCATACATCACCCCCGGTTCGACCTTGCCGTTGTACGCGCTGAAGTGGATTGGCTTGCCATTCGCGTCTAACTCGTGCCATGTGCGCGGGAATAACAACGCGCGGTACAGGCAGGAGTAGAAGATCCGTCGCTGGCGGTCCGAGCCTCCTTCGACCTCAATGCGGCTGAAGCAGCGATTCCAGTTCTCTGCGGCCTGGGCGCGAAGCATGTCCATCGATTGGGTTCCCAGTTCCTGATCGAGATTGCGCTGCGCCTGTTCGAATGAAATGAATGAAGTGCCGATCCTCGCCTCCACCGCTGTGCCAGCCTTGAAGCGCGCAATCGCGATCGGGCCATCATGGCTCGGGTGCAGATCCACGTTCTCCCATGCATCTGCGAAACGGACTACGTAATACGTCGCAAAGTTCTGCGGCACTCCGCCTTCATTCGCGGTGGATCGAACGCGAATGGTACGCGTAGCCGGGTCCAGCTGAAACGTGTTCTCTTCGCCAGTCGACTCCATCAGGAACCCCGGCCGCGCATCCGCGTCGAAATGCGCCGTGATGATCGCGCAACGCTCGGTTGGCACTAACTCCACGTCCGCCCGGTAACGCGTCAGAGATGTGCGCAATGAGTAAGGATGAAGCTGCGCCTTCTCAGGGCGCCAGGAGCAGGATCTCGACTCGGCTCCGGGAGCGGGATCGCCGGATAGCGGCAGAAACACCGCCTGGCCGTAATCAGAGAGCCATGGGCTTAGTTGATGCGTGCAGCGAAATCCCTGAAAGCGCCGGTCGTCAGGATGGAACATCCATGCCGATTTGCTCTGCGACTGTATCGTCCAGTGCGCCATTCCGAACGGGAGTGCGGCGATGGGCAAGGTATTGCCACGCGAGAAGACGCGGGTCGAGTTGGTTCCCTGCAATACGTTGACCGAATCGAGAGCGCCGGTCATTCCGGACTTGCGGCCCTGATCGTTGTTCTGATTTGTAGTGTCGGGTATTGCATGTGCGCTGAGGCCGGGTTGAACGGCAGTGCCTGCAACGGCAAGAGCCGACGCCCTGAGAAAGGCTCTCCGATTGAGGCTCACCTTTCGTGATTTGTGGTCGCTGTTCACTTTCGTTTCTCCCGTCTTGAATAGCTTTCCTGCGTCTCAATCTCGACACATGTAGCGCTGCTTCCACGTCCGACCTGCATGATAGTGACCCCCATAGTTCCCTTGAGGCGTTATCGCGTTACTAAGTCGGTGCCCGGGCGGTGAGCGCGGTTCCATCCGGTCACCGCAGCAAATCAGGTCAGGATTGCCATCTTACTGAACGCGCGCCTATCCACCATTCTGCCTTTCCGCGAGGACCGCGAGTTCGATAAGCAAATCGCTCTTGTCAGCCGGACTGCCGGGCTCATTGTTCAAGCTGCATTTATTGCGACAAAGCGAGGGCGGTTGTGTGCCTGCACTCACGGAGCGCGGCGTATCTGGAGTCCTGGATCACGCATGCGCAGTCGCTCAAGCCGGGGTGCCAAATGCCGGACCTGACGCAGTTCTCCGGCACCCAGCTTCAGGAACTAACCGCCTACCTACAGCAGCTGAAATGAGTTTTGGAGGGATTTCCATGGATGCGTTCCACCGCAGTTCATCTCGACGTCTGGCGCTGACGATCGCCGCCGCCATGCTCGCCGTGCCCATCTGCGCGGCACAGGCTCCAGCGGGCTGTTCCGGCCTGCCCAATGCCGACAGCCTGTGCAGCACGCTGCATCGGTGGTGAAGGAGGGTTCGTCGAAAAATGGCGAGATGGGGAACCAGGAATGGGCGGTGATCGTGAACCGCGACGGCATGGGCTGCGCCGTGGTGTTCAGCGGGAGCAATCGCAGCCAGGAGTGGCCCGGCAGCCGCGTGATTGCGGCAGCGAAGGCGAACACGGCGAATGGGCTGAGCAACGACGTCTACGCCATCTCTACTGCAAATATTTTTGCCGCCTCCCAGCCCGGCCAGAGCCTCTACAGTCTCGCGACCAGCGGGCCGCCGAACCCGCAGGCGGTATTCGGGGATCCGGCTTCATTTGGCACGCCGAACGATCCGATGATCGGCAAGGCGGTGGGCGGCGTGATTGTCTTCAGCGGCGGACTGGCTCTCTACAACGGCCAGGGAAAAATCATTGGCGGTCTGGGACTGAGCGGCGACACCTCCTGCACGGATCACATCATCGCCTGGAAGGTGCGGCATCAGCTGGGACTCGATCATGTCCCCATGGGACCCAGCCCCAGCCACAACGACAACATGATTTTGGATTACACAAACGGCTTCAGCCCCAGCGGATTCGGGCATCCCGACTGCAAAGGCGGAATGGAGCCCTCGCACATCATCGAGAATCTCGACCACGATTATCCGACGAGCGGGAAGTAAACCGCGCGCTGAAAAAGAAGCAGGATCCGGCGCAGAGCCGCGACCGAGCTGCATTGGCCGAGTGCAGATGGGTGGGTTAGACTCGGTACAGGAAGTTGAGTCGCGTGAGCTCGTAGCTCAGTTGGTAGAGCAACGCCCTTTTAAGGCGTGGGTCCTGGGTTCGAATCCCAGCGGGCTCACCACGCACCGCTGGTTATCTTCCTGCCGGCCCAAAGCGCTGCTCAGGCGCTGATCGCGTGCGGAACTGTGCCGGCCTTACCGGCAGACGCGGATTTGCCGCGCCAATCCACGTACAGGCACCACAGCATCCACGCAAATCCAGTCCATAAATAAAGCGGACTGCCGAGCTTGCTTGCGCGCAGCGTGACCGCGATCGCACTCAGGTTCAGAAGCACCAGCGCCAGCTTCGCTGCGCGGGATGCGCTCCGCCACGACACCAGCACGGCAGGCCAGAACAGCACCTGATCGTACGGCCAGGAATAGGGCGCCACCAGCACGGAAACGGCGGCGATCAGCGGCATGCGCTCGCGCCAGTCCCACTTCTCGCGTCGCCGCCACCAGTACCACAGCACCCATGCCGCAGCCCCAGCCAGCGGAACAAACAAAGGCCACACGTGAGCAGGACCCATCAACAGGCGGCAGGCATTCGGCAGGTTCGGCTGGAACTCGTCCTGCACCCGTTCGGCGGCGATCGAGGCGAGATATTCGTGCCATATGTTATGCGCGAGAGCCAGCGCTACAAGATTCATGACTGAAAAGCCGGTGACAAAGCCGGTGAGGATGCCGACCTCTCGTCGGCGGACGATCTCCAGGCCCGCAATCAGCAGCACCAGCACCAGCAGATGCGGCTTGAGCATCAGCAGGCTGAGGGCCAGACCTGCGAGGAAGGGCCGCTGCTGAGAGAGTCGCGCGAACAACGCCAAAGCCAGAAGCACAAAGAGGCTCATCTGCTCTGTCTCGACACAAATCAGAACCGGCGCAAAGAAGACCAGAATCAGCGGGACGGGTTTCAGCTCAGGAGGGCGGATCAGTTGCAGCGCGCCAAGCCCGGCGGCGATGACGGCAATCAGCCAGAGCAGGCCGGCGGTC
>DATGJK010000393.1:0-7039 GCA_035295245.1 Acidobacteriaceae bacterium | reverse complement strand
GACAGCGTCGCAGACGGGGCCGAGCAGCAGAAGACGGTCGATGGCGGAAGCCGCTCTGAGCCGGGGACCCACAAGAATCAGACCCGCAAAGAGCGTAGTGATGCCGGTCAGCATCATTCCCGCCGGTTCTGCCGTCATGCTCGCCTCCGATCCGTCGTCAGGCACCACAGGATCACGGTTGTGCCGTCGCTGTCCATTTCCGATTTTTGAGGAAATTGATGAAAAGCGGATGCCTGTGCAGGAAATTTGCCCCGAGTAAACTGAATCGCATGCAGGCGATGGTGCTGGAGCAGTACGGCAAGCTGGACTTAAGGGATGTGCCGCAGCCGGTTCCCGGTCGCGGCGAGGTGCTGATTCGCGTGGCGGCGTGCGGCATTTGCGGCAGCGACGTGCATGGCTACGATGGCTCGTCGGGACGGCGGATTCCGCCCATCGTGATGGGGCACGAAGCGGCCGGCACGGTGACGGCGGTGGGAGAGGGCGTCACGAGGCTGCACGCCGGCGATCGCGTCACCATGGACTCGACGATTTATTGCGGGGCCTGCGCATACTGCCGCAGGGGGGACGTCAATCTGTGCGACCGGCGCGAGGTGCTGGGCGTGTCCTGCGGGGAGTATCGGCGCGCCGGAGCCTACGCCGAGTACGTGACGGTGCCGGAGCGGGTGGTGCATCCGCTGCCGGAGTCGATGTCATTTGTGGAAGCGGCGATGCTGGAGCCGACGTCGGTGGCGCTGCACGCGGTGGCGGTGAGCCGGCTCCGCGGCGGCGAGACAGCGCTGGTGATCGGCGCGGGCATGATCGGGCTGCTGACCATGCAGGCAGCGCGAGCCGCGGGAGCCGCGCGAGTGCTGATTGCCGACGTAGATGCGACGCGGCTGCGGCTGGCCGAGCAACTGGGCGCGACGGAAACGCTGCATATTGCGGGATCGGACCTCGTCAAAGAAGTGCAGCGGCGCGTGCCGGGTGGGGTGGATGTGGCGCTCGAGGCCGTGGGCCGGCAGGAGACGATTACGGCGGCGATCCACGCGGTGCGCAAAGGCGGGACGGTGACGCTGATTGGCAACATTGCGCCGGAGGTGACGATTCCGTTGCAGGTGGTGGTGAGCCGGCAACTGCGGCTGCAGGGGACGGCGGCTTCGTCGGGCGAGTATCCGCAGGCGATTGAGATGATCAGCGCAGGGCAGATCCAGGTGAGGCCGCTGATCACGGCGGTTGCGCCGCTGGCGGAAGGTCCGCGATGGTTCGAGCGGCTGTACGCGCATGAGCCGAATCTGATGAAGATCGTGCTGACGCCCGATCCGGAGGCGGTGCGTTGAGCGATTCCCTCTTCGACCTCAGGGGTCAGGTGGCGGTGGTGACGGGCACCAGCCGCGGCCTGGGGCAGTACTTTGCGCGGGCACTGGCGCGCGCCGGAGCGGACCTGATCCTCACCAGCCGCCACCGTAAATCGCTTGCGGAATTCGAAGCGGAGATGCGCGCGCTGGGACGGAGGACGCTGGCGCTGGAACTGGATGTCCGGGATCACGGCAGCATTCAGCGGATGGCCAGGGAGGCAGAGCAGGCGTTTGGGCAGATTCACATCCTGGTAAACAACGCAGGATGCAACGTGCGCAAGCCCGCGCTGGACGTCACCTGGGATGACTGGAACCTGGTCGTCGAAACGAATCTGCGCGGGAGCTTCTTCGTGGCGCAGGCGTTTGCGCGGAGCATGATCGGGCACGGCTACGGGCGGATCATCAACATCGGATCGGTGACGAGCGTCTTCGGCTATGCGGGACTTGCGCCCTACGGAGCAAGCCGCGGGGGCATTCGCCAGCTGACGATGAGCTTGGCGGACGACTGGGGTCCGCATGGGGTGACGGTGAACTGCCTGGCTCCGGGATGGTTCAAAACAGCGCAGAACCAGGTGATGTACGAAAACGAGGAGTGGGTACGGTACCTGACGGATCGCATTCCGGTGCGGCGGCCGGGCGCTCCCAACGATCTGGACGGGGCGATTGTGTTTTTGGCGTCTGAGGCAAGCCGCTATGTGACCGGGCAGACGCTGCTCGTCGATGGCGGGATTTCGACGGGGTCGTTGCGGGCGTTACCGGGAAAGCCGAAAGCGTGAGCTAGTCCAGCAGCGGCATGGGATGCGTGTCGCGCAGCAGAAACAAATAGGCGCAGATGCCGACGACGAGATAGGCCCCGGCGATCCCAAAAGCCAGGCCGAAGGCATGACGCGCGTAGACGAGATAGCCGGTGACAATAGGTGCGGTGATGCCGGAGATCTGATTCGAAAAGTTCAGAATGCCCCCGACGCGTCCCACGCCGCCGCGCGGAGCAATCAGCGAGGGCAGCGACCATCCCACCGGAGAGGCTGCGGAGAGACCGCCAATGCAGACGCTGATCCAGGCGATCGCCTCCACTGCTGAGTGGGAACCTGCACAGCCCAGGATGCCGAGCCCCATCGCGGTCCCCCCGACCAGCACCGTCATGCGCGTGCGGCTCTCGTTCCATCCGCGCTGGACGAGGCGGTCCACGAGCAGGCCGCCGATGAGGAGTTCGGCGGCGGTGGCAATGATCCAGGGCACGCCCGTGTAGAGGAACGAGTGCAGCAGATCGATGTGCAGCGAGATGGAGATGTAGCTCGGGAGCCAGTACAGCAGCAGATAGAAGACGTAGTTATAGGAGCCGAAGCCAATGGCCAGGCCGAGCACTTTGGGCTGCCGCAGCAGAACGCCCAGGGACGCTTTCGGCTCCGGGCCGACGGGGATCGCGCCGCGCTCCGCACGGATGATGGCCAGTTCCTCGGGGCCGATCTTCGGATCCTCTTCAGGATCGCGGTACATGGCGAAGAAGAGCAGGAAATAGAGGAAGCTCACGATGCCCGTGGCGGCAAAGCTCATGCGCCAGCCGGCGTGCAGCAGCAGCATTCCGATCAGGGGCACGCCGATCGCCGAGCCGAATTTTGCGGCGGCATCGAAGAGTGCGGTAGCAAAACTGCGCTCGTGTTTCGGAAACCACAGGCCGATGGCCTTGGCATCGGCGGGGAAGGTGGGCGACTCGCCGACACCCAGCAGAAAGCGCGCGCCGAAGAAGCCGGGGATATTCGGCGTGGCTGCGGCGGCGAAGGAGGCGAGGCTCCAGACGAAGGCGCTGATGCGACCGATGCGGCGCACGCCGAGACGATCGAGCACCACACCGATGGGCAGCTGGCACAGGCAGTAGGTCCAGTTGAACGCGCCGAGCAGATAGCCGAAGACGATGTCGGTGATGCCGAATTGCGCCATCAGGGCGTTGCGTGAAACGGAGAGGTTCACGCGATCGAAATAGTTGATGAGAACGCCCAGGCCGAGCAGCCAGGCGATGGTCCATCGGCGACGCCGCGCCACGATGGCTGCATGGCTGAGGGTGGCAGAAGGATTCGGCGCGAGGGGCGGATCGGGCATCGTCCCTGCCACTCTACACGAGCGAGGGGCGCGTGAGCTTGAGCGGGACGTGAGGCTTGCGGAGCGATCCAGCGCCGTCCGCGAATGAAACTTTCAGGAGGGTGCTCTTCGTCCCTGCAGGTGAGATGGCGCTGCGGTCCAATCGCGCCCAATCTATCGTGTTGCGACTATACTGCAGGGTTGCAGTTTTACCAGGAGACATCAATGCAGGTAACGCGTCGCAGGTTTATGGGGGGAGTGGCGGCAGCCGGAGCCGCGGCGGCCCTTCCCTCTCGCGCAAAAGCAATCATGAAGGATTCGAACGGCGGATGTCCTTTCCGGCTTTCGGTGATCAACGACGAGATTTCGCAGGATTTCGACCACGCCTGCTCGGTGGCGGCGAACGACTTCGGCCTGCACTGGATCGAGCTGCGCGGCATGTGGAAGAAGAACATCACCGCGCTGAACGATCAGGAGATCGCTGAATCGCAGCGCATCCTGAAGAAATACAACCTGCGGGTGACGGATATCGCGAGCCCGCTCTTCAAGGTGGATTGGCCAGGCGCGCCGCGCAGGAACGGGCAGCGCGACGAGTTCAACGCGCACGACACCTTTGCCCAGCAGGATGCGCTGCTCGATCACTGCATTGGGCTGGCGAAGACGTTTGGCACGGACCGCATTCGCTGCTTCGATTTCTGGCGGCTCGAGGACGTGACGCCGTATCGCGAAGCGATGAACGAGAAACTGAGCCAGGCGGCTGAAAAGTGCGCGCAGCACGGGATGATTCTGCTGCTGGAAAACGAGATGGACTGCAACACCGGCACGGCGGAGGAAGCGGCAGCGGCCCTGAAGGCGATTCCGAACAGAAACTTCATGCTGAACTGGGATCCGGGCAATGCGGCGACGTTTCCGGGCGCAGTGCCCTTCCCCAAAGGCTGGGACCTGCTGCCGAAAGAACGCATCGGGCACTGCCACGCGAAGAACGCCAAGCGCGACGACTCGCAGCCGCCCAAACCGGGACGCCCCATGCCGGGCAAGTTCGAATGGGAGCCGGTCGGGACCGGCGTGGTGGACTGGGTGGCTCAGATCAAAGCCCTGCACGCCATCGGCTACCACTACGCATTAAGTCTGGAGACGCACTGGCGCGGCGCCGGCACTCCGGAAGCTTCGAGCCGCAAGAGCATGGCGGACCTGAAGCAGGCACTGAGCGAAGCGGGCCTTTCATGCTAGGGCTGTGAATCCATGTCTCCAACGACGGGAGACATGGACACTCATTCATTGCGGCGATAAAAGCAGTCAGCAATTCAACGGTCGGTGGAGAACACATGATTACACGGAGAGAATTCGGCAAGGCGGCGGCGATGGGGGCTGCGGGGATGGCGCTGGGCAGCACGGCGAAGAGCTACGCCCAAATTATGGGGTCGAATGAGCGGGTGCGTTTCGCGGTCATCGGACTGCATGGACGCGGATTTGCGCACTTGTCGTCGTTGAAGGCCAATGCGGATACGTCGCATGTGGTGGCGATCTGCGATGTGGAGAGCACCTTCATGGCGAAGTTTGCGGCCGAGGCGCAGAAGGAACTGGGCTACGCGCCGGAAAACGAGAAAGACTTCCGCCGCCTGCTGGAACGCAAGGACATCGACGCGATCACGATCGCCACGCCGGATCACTGGCATACGCCGATGGCGATCGACGGGCTGAAGGCGGGCAAGCACGTGTATGTGGAGAAGCCGTGCAGCCACAATCCTGCTGAGGGCGCGCTGCTGATTGAGGCGCAGCGCAAACACGGCAAGCTGGTGCAGATGGGGACCCAGCAGCGTTCGTCGCCGCACACTATCGAGATCGTGAACAAGATCCACGGCGGGCTGATCGGCAAGGCGTACCTCGCCACGGCATGGTATGCGAACACCCGCAAGTCGATTGGGCACGGGCAGCCGGCTCCGGTGCCGTCGACGCTCGACTGGGATTTGTGGCAGGGACCCGCGCCGCGCACGGAGTATCGCGACAACGTGCAGCCGTACAACTGGCACTGGTTCCACGTCTGGGGTACGGGCGAGACGCTGAACAACGGCACCCATGAAGTGGACGTCTGCCGCTGGGCACTGGGTGTGGATTATCCGGAGCGCATCTCTGCGAACGGCGGGCGGTATGCGTTCCACGATGACTGGCAGTTCTACGACACGCTGGTGACGAACTTCGTGTATCCCGATGCGACGATTTCCTGGGAGGGCCGCAGCTGCAACGGCAGCCGCGTGGATGGGCGCGATCGTGGATCGATCATCATGGGCACGACCGGCTCAGTGCTGGTGGATCGCGACGGCTACGAAGTCTACGACCTGAAGGGGCACAAGACAGATGAGTTCCGGGTGAAGGGATCGAACACGTCTTCGGCGGACCTGGTTGGGGCCGATTCGATGACGGACATGCACTTCGCAAACTTCATCGCGGGGATCACGAAGGGCGAGAAGCTGCACGCTCCCATTGAGGTGGGCAATGTGGCTGTGACCATGCTGCAGCTGTCGAACGTGGCGTGGGAGGTAAAGCGCGAGCTGAAGCTGGATCCGGCCGACGGCGGGAAGGTAGTTGGGGATCCGGAGGCGATGAAGTACTGGGGCCGCGAATATCAGCCAGGATGGGAGCCAAAAATTTAGGGGATCGGGTGTAGGGTATAGGGGCGAGCGTTAGGGCTCAGGGGGCAAAGTGGCAAAAGGACGTGGGGTAAGCCGGCGGAATTTCCTGGCTGGCGGGGTAGCGGCGGCCGGAGCGGCAATCGCGGGACGCAGCGCGTGGCCGCAGACGATGATCGAAACCGGCAACGCGGCGAATGTGTCCAAAGGGGCCGGCGGCGCTCTGGGCTTCCACTGGCCGGGACAGCCGGGGGCGGCTGCGGCTTCTCCGGGATACTCCGGAATGGTTGCGCCTCCCGAGCCCATCAAGCTCGGCCTGGCCAGCTACACCTTCCGCAATTTTTCGCGGGCGCAGCTGATCGGCTTCATGAAGGAACTGGATGTCCGCTGGCTGAATGCCAAGGACGCCAAGGATCATCTGCCGACGGACCCCGCCGGCGAGGCGCAGGCAGTTGCGGATTATCAGGCAGCCGGCATTCGCCTGCATGCGGTGGGCGCGGTTTATTTTCAGAAGGCGACGGACGACGATATCAAATCGAAATTTGAGTACGCGCGCCGGGCGGGAGTTCCGGTCATTGTGGCCGGCGATCCTACGCCGCAGAATCTGCCGCGCATCGCACAATTCGCGCAGCAGTACGACATTAAGGTCGCCATCCATAATCATGGACCCGAAGACAAGCTGTGGCCGTCGCCGCTGGACATCCTCAAAGATATTCAGAACATGGATGAGCGGATCGGCTGCTGCATCGATGTGGGACACACAGTCCGTGCCGGGACGGACGTGGTGCAGGCGATCCGCGCGGTTGGATCGCGGCTCTTCAACGTGCACATGAAAGACCTGGCGGACCTTCATGTGAAGGAGAGCCAGGTGGCAGTAGGCGACGGCAAAATGCCGGTTCCGCAGATCTTTCAGGCGCTGCAGGCGATCCATTACACGGGCTATGTGGACCTGGAATACGAGGTCCACGCAGACGATCCCATGCCAGGGGTCACGAAGAGCTT
>DATGJK010000392.1:0-10071 GCA_035295245.1 Acidobacteriaceae bacterium | reverse complement strand
GGCCGCGGCGCTGATGATCGATTACGTGCTCACCGCGGCGGTCGGCATTTCGGCCGGAGTCGGCGCGCTCATCTCCGCAGCTCCATCGCTGCAGCCGCACACGCTTGAGATTTGTCTGCTGGTGCTTGCCATCCTCACCATCGTCAATATGCGCGGCGTGCGCGATACCGGCGTCGCGTTCCTCATCCCCACGTACTTCTTTCTGGGGACGCTTCTCACTGTGATCGCTGTCGGCCTGTTCAAAACAGGCGCGCACGGCGGTCATCCTGTTCCCGTCGTTCCGCCGCCGCAGTTGCCGGCCGTCTCTGCGGCCGTCACGCTGTGGCTGCTGCTCAAGGCTTTCTCCAGCGGCTGCACGGCCATGACCGGAGTGGAGGCGGTCAGCAACGGCGTCATGGCCTTTCGCGACCCGACGACCCAAAATGCCCGCAAAGCCCTGACGGTGATCATCGCGTTGCTGATCGTTCTGCTGGCGGGAATCGCGCTGCTCTGCCATTTCTACCGAATTGGCGCTACAGAACCAGACAGCCCCGGGTACCAGAGCGTTCTCTCCCAACTGACAGCGGCGGTGATGGGACGTGGCTGGTTCTACTATCTGACCATCGGCTCGATCCTGGTTGTGCTCGCGCTGAGCGCCAATACCGCCTTCGCCGATTTCCCGCGTCTGACTCGCTCCATCGCGCTGAAAGGATTCCTGCCGCATGTCTTCACGCTGCGCGGCCGGCGCCTGCTTTACTCGTGGGGGATCTACGTTCTCGTCGCGCTGACCGGAATATTGCTGATCCTCTTTGGCGGCGTTACAGACCGCCTCATTCCTCTGTACGCGATCGGAGCGTTCCTCGCCTTCACGCTGTCGCAGGCCGGCATGGTCGTCCACTGGAGGAGGCGCGGCGGTGCGGGAGCCGGCACACGCGCTTTCGTCAACGGATTGGGCGCCACCGCTACCGGAATCACCACGCTGGTCGTGCTGGTGACGAAGTTCGTCGCCGGGGCGTGGGTCACGGCCCTGCTCATTCCGTTGCTGATCCTGCTGATGGTGGGGGTCAACCGGCACTATCGGCGTGTGCTCCGCGAGACTGCGAATCCTCGACCGCTGCGCGTTGCCAACATCCATTCCCCCATAGTGATTATTCCAATGGATCGCTGGAGCCGCGTAACCGAAAAGGCCTTCCGGTTTGCGCTGTCAATCTCGCAGGACATACACGTCGTTCACGTCGATACGCCCGATGTGGACCACCGCGAGCACGAGATCACGGCTCTCTGGCAAGCCAAAATTGCCGCTCCCCTGCGCGATGCCGGAATGCCTGAGCCAAAGCTGGCGCGGATCGATTCGCCGTTTCGGCAGGTGCTGATACCGGTCCTCGACTACGTCCTCGACGTGGAGCGAGCGCACGAAAATCGCATGATCGCCGTGCTGGTTCCAGAGCTGGTCGTGCGCCACTGGTGGGAGAACCTGCTCCACAATCAGCGTTCGAACCTGCTGAAGTTGCTCCTGCTGGTTCGCGGCAATCGGCGCATCGTGGTAATCAATATTCCCTGGTATCAGGAATAGCGCAAAAATCGGAGGCAGCCACCTCGGCTGCCTCCCAGCAATTCAACACAGCAAACAACGCAGTTGTGGAGGAGGACTAACTTACACCGCGAGCCGCTCCAGTTCATGAGGTTGCAGGACGGTGAGCGACGCTCCGCGGATGGAAATCAATTGATCGCGCTTCAGCTGGCCGAGTACGCGTGTCACGGTTTCGCGCGTCGTGGCGGTCATGGAAGCAATCTCTTCGTGCGTCAGCGTCATCACGCAGCGTCCCTGAGGACCGCTGGGCAATGCCTGATCGCGGCTCCACTCGAGCAGCAGGCCGGCGACACGGCCCGATGCAGTCGCGGGGAGAGCTAGCCGGCGCACTTCAGAGAAGGCGGCCTTGTATTCCTGAGCGACGGTGCGGGCGGCGCGCAGGCTGGCATCGGGGTTGCGATCCAGAAAGTCCAGGAGAGCCTGCCGGCGGATGGTTTTCAGCCGGCAGGGTTCCACAGTCTCGGCGGTGACTTCGTACGGCTGGCCGGCCAGCGCGGCGGAGAGTCCGAGAACCTCGCCGGCGCGCGCAATCTTGAGGATCAGCGTGCGACCCTCGCGGCTGGTGGCCGAAAGCTTCACTCGACCGGAGCAAATGACGTGCACCGATCCACAGTTATCGCCCTCGCGAAAAATGATGGCGCCGCGGGTGAACTGCACCGAGGTTCCAATGCTGTCGAATTTCACGATGGAGTTGTCGTCCATGTTGCAGAAGAGGTGTTTGCCTCTTAACGGACATTCTGTGCATCCCTGTGTACGTTCCATTTTTGCTTTCTCCTGGGGAGTGATACCCCGGATAGAGCACGGCGGGTGCCAAACTCCGCGACAGGGGTCATGTGATTGAAATCACAAAGCCTTGTGATGTGTGTCTCAGATTCAAGCAGCGGCCCAAGCCCCGCGAACTGCGCCAACCGGCGTCGCGCAGCTGCGTCATTCCACGCAGAACCGCCCCCCGAGGCGCACCCGCGACGAACTGCTACCATGAAATCACTCACTTGCAGCTTGCCCCGTTCCGCTCCCTATGGATCTCTCCATCGTCATCGTCGATGACAATCCAGGCAGCCTCGAACTCCTCGAGACCGCCCTTTCTCGCGAGGGCGTGGCGATCCACACCGCCTCCCGGCCTTCATCCGCCCTGGAACTGGTTCGGCAAGTTCGGCCACAACTGGTCCTGACAGATCTCGTCATGCCGGAGATGACAGGCCTCGACCTCCTGAACCGGATCATGGAATTTGCCCCGGCCACCGACGTTGTGCTGATGACTGCGCACTACACCACCGAAACCGCCGTGGAGGCGATCCGCAACGGCGCTGCTGATTACCTCGAGAAGCCGATCCGTCTTCCTGTGCTCCGCGAGCGCGTTGGCCGTCTGATCGAGGACGCGCGCCGGCGAGAATCGGCGGTCGGCGATGCAGCCGCGGAATTCGAAGGGCTCATCGGCACCGGCGCGAAAATGGGCGAACTCTTTGCGCGCATCCGTCGCATTGCTCCGCATTACCGCTCGGCGCTGATCCACGGGGCGACCGGCACGGGCAAAGACCTCGTCGCCCGCGCGCTGCATGCCCGCAGCGGGGTGCGAGGTCAGTATGTGGTGCTTAACTGCTCAGCCGTCGTGGAGACGCTCTTCGAGAGCGAATTGTTTGGACACGTCAAAGGCGCATTTACCGGCGCTGATCGTGACAAGCCCGGCCTCTTCGAGGCGGCCAACGAAGGCACGCTCTTCCTCGATGAGATCGGCGACATGCCGATGGGCACGCAGGCCAAGCTGCTCCGCGCGCTGCAGAACCAGGAAATCCTGCGAGTCGGCTCCCTGCAGCCTCGCAAGGTGAATGTCCGCGTCATCGCCGCAACCCATCGCAACCTGCGCCAGGCCGTCAGCGAACGTGCCTTCCGCGAAGATCTCTACTACCGCCTGGCGATGGTCGAGCTCCAGGTCCCGTCGCTGGCTGATCGGCCCGAGGACCTCCCGCTGCTGACCCGGCATTTCATCCAGAAATTCGCGCAACAATACGGCAGAAAAATCCGCGGCGCCACGCCGCGCGCTCGGCTCGTACTCGAACGGCATTCCTGGCCGGGTAACGTGCGCGAGTTGGAGAACGCTGTCGGTCATGCCTGCATGATGGCCGAAGGCGAGGAGATTGACGTTGCCGACCTGCCGACCAGCATCCTGAGCGAAGAGGCTGCGCGTGCTGCTCCGTCCGCGGTGCTCCCGGCTGCATCCGAGCAGCCCGACGGTTCGCTGGCGGATCACGAACGCCGCCTGGTGCTCAACGCTCTCGAGCAGGCGAAGGGCAATCAGTCGGAGGCCGCCCGAGCGCTCGGCATTGGCCGCGACGCTCTCCGTTACAAGATGAAGAAGTACGGCCTGCTCTAGCTCGCCGGCTTCTCGTCCAGCAGCTTCGCCACCGTGTCGCGCAGCAGCTCCGGACCGGCAGGCTTGGCCAGATACCCGGTGAAACCGGCTTCGAGGATCCGTTCCCGGTCGCCGCGCATGGCGCTGGCTGTCAACGCAATAATGGGAAGCTGCCCAAATCGCGGATCGCTGCGCACGGCCTGCAGTACAGCGAGCCCGTCGAGCTTCGGCATCTGCAGATCGAGCAGGACAAGGTCCGGCTCCCGCAGATGAATCTGTTGCAGCGCTGCTTCGCCGTCCTCCGCTTCGAGCACGTCGTAACCGGCACGTTCCAGAATGACGCGCAGCAGCTCGCGGCTGCTTGGGCGGTCATCCGCGATCAGGATGACGTACTTCCGTCGAGGTTCAGACATGGGCGTCTTCAGCGTGCAGCCTCGTGGACTCCAGATTTCAGAGATCCCGATTCGTTGCTTCTGGGGAGGTTAGAGATAGTAACGAATAGTAACCGATATCTTACAATCCTGTCATCTTAGCCGGAAGCGTAAACGTGAACCGGCTTCCCTCCCCGGGACGGCTCTCCACCTCCATCCACCCTCCGTGCATCTGCACCAGCTCTTTGGTAATGGAAAGACCCAGTCCCGTCCCCTCTCGGACCCCGCTCGTCGTGTTCCCCACCTGATAAAACTTGTCGAAGATGTTCTCCTGTTCCTCCATCGAAATGCCGACTCCCGTGTCGCCTACCGTAACGTAAGCAAAGCCGCTCTCCTCGCGGGTCTCCACCCACACCTTGCCGTCCCTGGGGGTGAACTTCACGGCATTGCTCAACAGGTTATAGAGCATCTCCTTCACGCGCAGAGGATCGGCATCGACCCGGCATTCTGCCCCGCCGCGGTCCTCGATCAGGATGCCCTTCAGCGCTGCGCCCGGACGGACAGAGTCCAGCACCTCCTCGATGCTGTGGCGCAGCGGAAACACCTCGCGCTTGAGAACCATCTGCCCTGACTCAATCTTGCTCAGGTCGAGGATGTCGTTGATCAGCTCCAGCAGGTGCGCCGAGTCGCGATGGATGTGCTCGAGAAAACGCTTCTGCTTCTCGTTCAGCGCCCCTTCGCCGCCTTCCTCCAGCAACTCCGTGAAACCGATGATCGTGTGCAGCGGCGTCCGCAGCTCGTGGCTCATGCTCGCCAGAAACTCACTCTTGAGCCGGTTAGCGCGCTCGATCTCGCGGTTGCGCCCCTCGAGCTCCGTGGTGTACCGCTGCTGCAACCGGCGTACTTCCGATTCGGCGCGCTTTCGGTCCGTCACATCGCGAATCACCGCTGTCACGTGGACGCTGTCATCGGTATGGATCGGGCTAAGACTGATCTCCACCGGAAACAGCGAACCGTCCCGGCGTCTGGCGTGAAGCTCCAGGCCGCTTCCCATGGGGCGGGTCCGCGGATTGTGGAGGTAGCTGTTCCGCTGGCGATGATGCGAGTGCCGCAGCGCATCCGGCACCAGCAAATCGACCGACTGGCCAACCAGCTCGTGGCGGTCGTAGCCGAACATCGTCTCGGCAATCCGGTTCACCAGCACGATCGTGCCGTCTTCCGTCACCTCCACAATCGCATCCGGCGCAGCCTCCAGCAACTGGCGGAATCGTTGCTCCAAACGTGCCTGCTCTTCGATGACGAGCCGCCGCTCACGCTCTGACTGATCGACATTGGTCTCCAGCACGTGCGGCTCGGAAACAGCCAGTTCGCGAATCCAGTGGCTCAAAACCGTAATGCGTTGCCCGGAGCGCGTGTGGTGCAACAGTTCGCCTTCCCAGTGCCCTGCCTCTTCCATCTGCTGCTGGATCTGCTCGAGCGGAACGAGAAACGTCGTCCGCAGCAGCTCGTGGCTCACTCGGCCCTGCGCTTCAGGCGCATTCCAGCCATACAGCCGCTCCGCGCCTTTATTCCAGTACACAATGCGGTCCTCAGCATCGCGCACAATAATCGGCTCGTACGCCTGATCCAGCAGCTGCGCCTGCCGCGTGGAAAGCTCCTCGCGCCGTTTTTGCTGCGTGATGTCGCGCGCAACCTTGGAAATCCCGATCAGATTGCCGCTGGCATCCCGCACCGGCGAAAGGGTGAGCGAAACCACAATGCGCCGCCCGCTCTTGTGCCGTCGAACCGTTTCGTAGTGATCGACGACCTCGTCGTTCTGAATGCGCCGCAGCAGCTCGAGCATGTCGTCTTCGTAACCAGGCCAGGCCAGCTCCACAATCGAGTGGCCCACCATCTCCTCGGCCTTATAGCCGAAAACTCGCTCCGCCCCCCGGTTCCAGGTGGCGATTACCCCGTCGAGCGATTCGCTGATGATCGCATCGTGCGAGTATTCCACGATCGAGGCCAGGCGCTGCCGCGCTTCCTCCGCCACGAAGCGGGCTGTGATATCGCGGCTGATGCTGGCGATCCCCAGGAGTTGTCCGTACGCGCCAAAGATTCCGAAGGCGCGCATATCCACCGTGATGAATGCGCCTCCATGCGTCCGCAGACGGAACTCGCCGGTCCACGGCTCTCCGCGCAGCAGCAACGGCAGGATTTCGGACTCTACCTTCTCCTGCTGGCCGTCGTATTCGGTCTCAAACACCGGATACCGGTGGAACTCGTCCAGCTCGCTCAGACCCAGCATTTCGCGTCCTGCCTGGTTGATGAAAGCTGTCTTCAGGTTTGTGTCGGTCAGGATCACGCAGTCCGGCGTATTCTCAACCACCGCGAGCAGCCGCCGTTGGCTTTCGACCGTTAGCCGCTCGCCGGAGACGTCGTGCCAGGCCAGCAGAGCACCCGTGACACGCCCCTCTTCGTCCAGCAAAGGACGGGCGCGCATCGCGATCCAGTGCCCCTCCTGCGAACCTGGGGGGCTCACATACTGCTCCGCCTCCATGGATTGTCCGCGCAGAGCCGCCGCGCCCGGCAGTTCCTCCGCCGGCCAGAGCGTTTTGCGATCTGCCTGATAAATGCCGTACGTGCTGCTCCATTCCGCTAACGGCGGCCCCTCAGGAGCAACCCCGTAGGTCCGCCTGGCAGCGGCATTGGCATACCGGACCCTGCCGTCCGTGCCCAGCACCACCAGCGCCTCGTCCAGGTGATCAACCAACGAGCGCAGCACCGCGCCGGAAATCTCCCCGTCCGAGGTGGGCTCAGCCGGACCACCAGAAGCGACCCGCTGCCCCTGGGAAGCTTCCCTGGGAGACTGCGCTTTCGTACCGCGGCTCCGAGCATCAGGTGAACGAGGAGTCATGGGGATAACAGGCGGATTGTACCCGCTGCCTGGCCGCAAAGCCAGGCCCCGCCTCCGTTCCCGACGGATTGCCCTGTCGATGACTCTCAGCGAATTGACTCGCAGGGGCACGCGCAACTGCGCTATATAACGCAGCGCCGGGACCCCCGAATCGTGCCTGGCACACAGCAGGTTACAGTGGATGCCGCCGAATGAGCCTCGAATCGCGTCCGACCGCCCCAGCCGGGCAACTGGCCTTCAACGTGCTCCTCCGACTGGGATAGATCCCGGAGAACGGATTGAAAATCACCCTGCAGCTTCTGGATGGGCTGCGTTTTCAGGCGGAAGCACGCCATCATCACTTGATCGTCGATCAGCCCGCCGAAGACGGCGCGACCGATGAGGGCATGACGCCGGCCGAGCTTTTGCTCGTGTCTCTGGGCAGTTGTGTCGGCCAGTTTGTCGCGCAATATCTGCGCCTCCGCTCCCTCCCCTCAGACGGTTTGCTGATTCAGGTGGAAGCCGACCGCGGCGGACCTCTGCGCCTGAGCAATTTCCGCTTGCACATCGTGGCTCCCGGGCTCACCGAGCGGCAGCTGCGCGCACTCGAAAAGTCAATTCCCAGCGGACTGGTGCAGAATGCTATTACGCAGCCGAACCAACTCAGCGTCTCGGTCACCACTTCGCAGGCCGATATAACACCCTGAGGGTATTCCCCGGTTGCATGGGACCTGCAACACTTGTGCTATCCGTCACCCGGCCGGGTCATCCCAGAGGGCGCCCGGCTCAATCCAGGGAACCTGCCGCATGCTGCAAGAAGCTCCAGAGACGGTAATAGCGCCGGTTGCCAGGAAGGCAAGCGAAATCCTCTATGCGACCGACTTCAGCGACTCGTCGCAGCGTGCCCTGGTCTGTGCCAAACATATTGCGCGGCTGCAGGGCATGAATGTGCGTACCGTACACATCATCGACCTTGCCGAAGCGGGAGGCGGCTTCAACAAGATTCAGGACCATGCCTGGCGTGAGCTGCGCCGCGTCCGGCGCAATCTGCGTCTGGCCGGAGTCAAGGAGGTCGCCACTCTGATTACGGCCGGCGGTTCAGTGGCGCGGGCCGTCAGCGATGCGGCGCGCCGCTATAAAGCGGGCCTGGTGATCATCGGGATTTCCGGAGACTCCTTCGTCATCTCCTCCGTGCTCGGTTCCACCGCCCGTGGCATCCTGCGGGGCGCCCCGTGCCCGGTCATGACCGTCGGCATCCGCAGCGAAGATCCGCCTTCGCATGTTTTCGACCGTGTCCTCTACGTCGTTGATTCCGACCCGGCAAGCCTGCAAAAGGCTCTCGCCAGCTGGCCGGTGAAGAGCCGCCTGGACGCGCCGCACTTCATCGTGCTGCCGCCCGGAGAGGCTCCGACAAACACCTCCGCGGAAGATGCCGCTGTCAGCCTGCAGATCTCGAATCGCAACGCCGCTGCCCTGTTGCTGCTTGCTGCGAAACAGCTCAACCCGGAACTGATTGTCTTTGGCCTCAGAACCGGTGGCTATCTCGACGCTCTCAACGCCGGAGGCTTCGCCTACAAGATCATCGGCCATTCTCCCTGTCCTGTCCTCACAGTTCGGGCATAACTACGCCCGAAGCGCAAGCACAATCAGCCGCGAAGTTCCCAGCGCGTAGCCGCTGTCGTCCACATCGCCAAACGTCTCAACCGGCTCCAGGCCGCTCTGCCGGAGCATGCGGCAGATCTCCGCTGCCGAGTGCACCCACTGATGCGTCGCCTTCACCTCCCGCTGATCGCCCCGCGTGAAGGTGTACGTGATGTCCAGCCGCCCATCGAGCGGATCGTAGCCATTGCGGCTTGCGAAGCCAATGTCACCAATTTGCAGCGTGCGCTCCGATTGCAGGTGCGGCAGGAGCGATTCCGCCACCAGTCCCGTGTCCATCATGAATCGCCCGCCTGGCTTCAGCGCGCCCGAAACCGCCTCCAGAAAACGGAGACAGCTCTCGTGATCGAAGTAGCCGAAGCTGTTCCCCCAGCAAAACGCCCCATCGAAGCGGGACCGCCACGGCAGCTCGCGCATATCGCCCAGAACCCATTCGACCTCCGGAGCCGTGCGGAGCGCCTCCTCCAGAAACCCCGCCGAGATGTCGACGCCCGTCATGCGGATTCCACGCCGCGCCAGCTCGACCGCGTGCCGGCCATTGCCGCAGGGGACATCCAGTGCCCGGTCTCCCCTCTTCAGCTGCAGATGCCGGATCAGGAAGTCAGCTTCCTGCGCGGTCTGCTCCGGCGTGTGAGTTGCGCGCCACAGATCGAGCGCCAGTCCGGCAAAGAACGTCTCAAACCAGTTGCTGTTGAGTGTTGCTTTCGTCATGACTCAATCTGCCGCTGCTCGACCTCAGCGGCGCCCTCTCCCGCCTCGGCCATCCGCGCCTGCAGGCGCTCCCGCAATTCTGCCGCCGCCTGCTGCGGAGGAGTTCCGAACCCGTGCACCAGTCGTGGATCATCGTGCCGTCCCGCCAGGTTGACCCGCTGATGAGGGTCGGCGAAGAGGTTGTACAGGTATTCCTCCCGATAATGATTGCTGGCTGCGGCGCTGGCTGCGGCACCCCCGGGAGCAGCCACAGCGTAGGTCCACTCCGGCGTCCGCAGGGCGCGGCCACACTGCGACTCCGAAATCTGAATGAACGCCTCATTCCGCCAGCCGCTTGTCTTTCGATCCAGCAGCGGAATAAAACTCCTCCCCTGCATGCCTGACGGAACCGGCACTCCCGCCGCGCTCAGAAGCGTTGGCGTGATGTCAATTTGGGTCGTCAGCTCCGGGATCGTCAGCGATCGGTCGAAACCAGGCCCCTGAATCACCAGCGGAACATGGATCGAGCTTTCGTGCGGGCTTCGTTTGTATTCCG
>DATGJK010000391.1:0-2570 GCA_035295245.1 Acidobacteriaceae bacterium | reverse complement strand
CCGTCTGCACCGGGACCGCCTGTTACATCAAGGGCTCCGACAAGCTGGTCGGCGAAACCGAGAAGCTGCTGCACATCAAGCCTGGCCAGACCACTCCGGATGGCGAAGTCTCGTTCACCACCGCGCGCTGTGTCGGCGCCTGCGGGCGGGCGCCGGTTGTGCTGCTCGACGGCGAGCTCTCCGGTCAGATCGAAGCAACGGAACTGAAGGCGCAGCTGGAAAGGTGGACGCTGCAATGAATGCCGAAGAACTCCAGCAAATAGCGTCGGCCGCCGTTGAAGAGCGCGAGCAGTTCGAATACCAGGTGAACGTGTGTATGGGGACCGGATGCCTCTCGCAGCACAGTGACAAGGTGAAGGCTGCGATCGAAACGGAAGCCCAGAGCTGCGGAAAAAAGTGTCACATTCGGCGCACCGGCTGCATGGGCCTTTGTGCTGCCGGCCCCATGGTCCTCGTCGAGCCATCAGAGACGCGTTACGGCCACGTGCATGAAGCCGATGCGAAGGACATTCTGGCATCACTGGGCGGCGAGCCCGTCGCCCGGCTCGATCCGAATCTCGGCGGTTACTTCGAAGGACAGCAGCATGTGGTGCTCGAGAATTCCGGCCATATCGACCCGGAAAAACTCGACGAGTACATCGCGCGCGGTGGATACGAAGCGCTGCTCAAGGCGCTCACCGATATGACGCCCGCATCGGTCATCGACCAGATCTCGAAGAGCGGGCTGCGCGGGCGTGGAGGCGGCGGCTATCCCACCGGCCTCAAGTGGGACACGGTCGCTAAGGTGAAGGGCGCGCAGAAATACGTCATCTGCAACGGCGACGAAGGGGACCCCGGCGCGTTTATGGATCGCAGCGTGCTGGAGAGCGATCCGCAGCGCGTCATTGAAGGCATGGCCATCGCCGCGTACGCCATCGGCGCGACCAAAGGTTACATCTATGTTCGCGCGGAGTATCCGCTGGCCGTGCAGCGGCTCAATGTGGCCCTGCAGCAGGCGCGGCGACGCGGATTTCTGGGGAACGGCATCTGCGATACGACCTTCAGCTTCGATATTGACATCCGCCTCGGCGCCGGGGCTTTCGTCTGCGGCGAAGAGACGGCGCTCATCGCTTCCATTGAGGGCAAGCGCGGCACGCCGCGTCCGCGTCCGCCATATCCGGCGGTCTCCGGACTGTGGGGCGCGCCGACGCTGATCAACAACGTGGAGACGTTCGCCAATGTGCCACCGATCATCCGGCATGGCGGTGAGTGGTTCTCCTCGATGGGCACCGCGCGCAGCAAGGGAACGAAGGTTTTCGCGCTCACGGGCAAGATCCGGCGCACGGGTCTCGTCGAAATCCCGATGGGGATGACGCTGCGGCAGATCATCTTCGGCATCGGCGGCGGCGTTCCCGAAGGCAGGAAGTTCAAGGCAGTGCAAACTGGCGGACCCTCCGGCGGATGTTTGCCGGAGGAGCATCTGGACTTGTCCATCAGTTACGACGCTCTCATCAGCGCCGGTTCCATGATGGGGTCGGGCGGCATGATCGTCATGGACGATACCTCGTGCATGGTGTCGGTCGCCCGCTTCTTTATGGAATTCTGCATGACCGAATCGTGCGGCAAATGCGTTCCCTGCCGAGCCGGCACTGTCCAGATGTACGAGCTGCTGACGAAGATCTGCAAGGGAGAAGCGACCCACCGCGACCTCGATCGGCTCGTCGAACTGTGCGAAGTGGTGGGCGCAACCAGTCTCTGCGGCCTCGGCCAGACTGCGCCAAATCCCGTGCTGAGCACGCTGCGCTATTTCAAACACGAGTACCTGGCGCACATCGACGAGAAGCGCTGCCCGGCCGGAGTCTGCGAATGCAGCGCCGCCGAGAAAGCGCTGGAGGTGCATGCATGAGCCCGGAAGCGAATGTTCGTACGCTGACGATGGACGGCGAGGAGATCAGCGCTCGCTCAGACCAGACCATCCTCGAAGCCGCGCGCGAGCATAACATTCACATCCCAACACTCTGCCAGATCGATGGCCTTTCCGGCGTCGGTTCCTGCCGATTGTGCCTGGTCGAAGTCAAGGGCGCGCGCCGCCTGCTGCCCGCCTGCGTCACGCGGGTCGAAGAAGGAATGGAAGTCTCGACGCACACTCCCAAAATCGACCGCTGCCGTGCCATGGTGCTGGAGTTGCTCTTCGCCGAACGCAACCACGTCTGCTCCGTGTGCGTGGCCAACGGCAATTGCGAGATGCAGGACCTGGCGCTGTCGCTCGGCGTCACACACATCGAGCTGCCGTATCAGTATCCGCAGCTGGCGGTGGATGCTTCCCATCCGCGCTTCTCCGTCGATCACAACCGCTGCGTCCTGTGCACCCGTTGCGTCCGCGTTTGCTCGGAGATTGAAGGAGCGAACACCTGGGGCGTGATGGGCCGCGGAAGCGAGTGTCTGGTCATCACCGATCTGAAAGAGCCGTGGGGGCAGAGCGAAACCTGTACCAGCTGCGGCAAATGCGTGCAGGTGTGTCCCACCGGCGCGCTTCTGGAGAAGAGTCGAGCGGGCAGCAAGGTGCGCAAGCATCCGGACTTCCTGCCCTA
>DATGJK010000390.1:0-3798 GCA_035295245.1 Acidobacteriaceae bacterium | reverse complement strand
ATCGACCCTGTGCCCAGCACCCCCGGCCTTTGGGACCAGATGCCCCGCACCGTTGCCCCGGATCCTCCGGCCATCCAGGAAGCCCCGGAGGAGACGCCCCCTCCGCGCCCCCAGCTGGTTCCGAAGGCTCCGAAGCCCGAGCCCGTCGCTGCCAACCCGGCAAACTCCATCTCCATCGGCGAGCGCGCTGACACCGAAGTCCGCACCGTCACCGTCGCTTCGAAGTCCGTTACCGGATTCCGCCTGCCGCCCAGCACGCTCCTGCATCGCAGCGACGATCCCTCTCCAGTCCGCGAGGACGTCCTCCGCACCTCCGCCCAGGTGCTGGTGGAGAAATGCGCCGAGTTCGACGTCACCGGCCAGGTTGTGCAGATCAACCCCGGCCCGGTCGTCACCACCTTCGAGTTCCGTCCCGACGCCGGCATCAAGTACAGCCGCGTCACCGGCCTTGCCGAAGACCTCTGCCTCGCCACCAAAGCCGAATCGATTCTCATCGAGCGCATGGCCGGCAAAAGCACCGTCGGGATCCAGGTGCCCAATGATGAGCGCGAGACCATCTGGCTCCGCGACATCATCGAGTCGGAGAACTTCGGCACCAGCCGCAGCAAACTCACCCTCGCCATGGGCAAGGACATCAACGGCCGCATCGTGGTCGCCGACCTGGCCACCATGCCCCACGTGCTCATCGCCGGTTCAACCGGCAGCGGCAAATCGGTCGCCATCAACGCGATGATCATGTCCGTGCTCTACAAGAGCACGCCCGAGCAGGTGCGCCTCATCCTCGTCGATCCCAAGCGCGTCGAGCTGGGCATGTACGAGGGCATCCCGCACCTCTTCACGCCCATCATCACCGAGCCCAAACTGGCGGCCAACGCTCTCCGCAACGCAGTTCGCGAAATGGAGCGTCGCCTCAAGCTGCTGGCCTCGCGCAGCGTGCGCAATATCGAGCAGTACAACCGCCTCTTCGATACAGTCACGCCCTCGCTTTTCGACGAAGCCCAGGAAGAGCGTCCTCTGCCCTGGATTGTCATCATCATCGACGAGCTTGCCGACCTGATGATGCTCGACAAGGCCAATGTGGAAGAATCGATTACCCGCCTCGCGCAGATGGCCCGCGCCGTCGGCATTCACCTGGTGCTCGCCACGCAGCGTCCGTCCGTCGACGTCATCACCGGACTCATCAAGGCCAACGTGCCCACCCGCATTTCGTTCCGCCTGGCCACCAAGGTCGACTCCCGCACCATCCTCGATTCCAACGGCGCGGAAGCGCTGCTGGGTCGCGGCGACATGCTCTTCCTGCCGCCGGGCACCTCGCGCCTGCATCGCGTGCATGCGCCCTTCGTTACCGAAAAAGAAATCGCCGCTGTTACAGAATTCTGGAAGAAGCAGGGCCAGGCCGAATACGTCCAGGGCTTCCTTGAGGCGCCGAAAGACGCCTCCGCCGGAGAAGCCGGCATGGGTGGCGAGGAGGGCGACGATGCCGACGACGATCTCTTCGAAGATGCGGTGCGGCTGGTGCTCGAGTTCGGCAAGGCCTCCACATCCCTGCTGCAGCGGCGTCTGCGCATCGGCTACGGACGCGCCGCGCACCTCATCGACATGATGGAACGCGATGGAATTGTGGGCCCCGCGGAAGGCTCAAAACCCCGCGAAATCCTCAAGCCGCCGGACTGGCTGAACGAAGTGGAATCCACCCTGCGGTGATCACGAATTCATCTGCAACCCTGCTAAAGTAGGGAGCATCCCCCTGGAGGAAGCCAGGAAAATTACTACTGGGAGCCGCCATGCAATTGCGACTGACCTCTACATCTACCTGCGGCCTGATGATGGCCGCGTTGCTTTGCCTTCCCCTTGTCCCCACCCTGCGTGCGGAGCAGCCCGCGCCCCAACCCGCGCCCGCCGTCGCTCAGGACGCGCACGTCGTCAGCCCCCTTCAGCTGCAGCAGCAGGTGCAGTCAGCCTCCGCGCTGCGGCAGAAGAACATTGAGAACCTGACGCAGTTCCTTTCTTCGCCGGCCGCTGTGCACGCCCTGAAGTCGCACCAGATCGATCCGGCGAAGGTCACCAGCGCGATTCCCAATCTTTCTGACGCCGAGCTCGCCGACCTGTCCGCCCGCGCCACGCATGCGCAGCAGGCCTTCGCCGCCGGCACCCTGGACAACAACACGCTGCTGATCATCATTCTGGTGCTCGTGGCCGTGATCCTCATCGCGGTGCTTCACTAAACGCACTTCCTCAAGGAACAAAGAGGGGAGAGCCGCTGCGGTCTCCCCTCTTCTGCTTCTTCCGGTCGCCGCGTCTGTCACGCTCGCGGTATCGCCTGCTTCGCCGTCCGCAGCGCCACCGCGCCCAGCACAAGAATCACCACGCCCAGCGCCGCCCACAGCAGCCACGGATGCCGCTCCGTGAACGGCCGCGTATCCGGCCTCTCCTGGTACTCGGGGTTCGCCTGCTCCGGCCCGAGCGTCGCGTCCAGCGGAGCCTTCTCCGCCACAAACAGCCGCGCATAGTCGTAGCGCGGAGCCGCCAGCGCCGCATCGCCGTAATACAACGTGTAGCTCGCCCCAACCGCCGCATCGAAGCACAGCTTCCGCTGGATCATTTCCAGCCGCACCGACTTCAGCTCGATCGGCGGGTCATCCCCGTTCTGGATCGTGATCGTCCACTCCGACCCGGCCTGCCCGGATTGGAACCAGGGCGCATCGACGCTCAGGTGCTCTTCGTCGATCCGGTGCCCATTCTGGATGCCGTGAACACGCAGCAGATTACCGTTGGCGCCGTATCCCCCGATCGGCCTCGAATCTTCGTTGGCTGCCTGCGTTCTGACCGGCCGCACAAACACTGTTAAGTCCCGGCTGAACTCTGCCGGCCGCACTCCCGGCACAAACGTGATCCGGTCCACCGGCACATGGGCTGGAACGTTGAACTGAATCACGGTGTCGCGGCCCTTCTGCGTCATCTGCGAGGTCTCCGCAACTGCCGTGTAGTGCGGCTCCGACTGCGCCGTCCGGTCCACCGTCAACCCGCCAATCTGTGCGGGCTTCACCGGGCCCGCAATAGCGAAGTGCAAATACCGGAAATCCGACCTCGGAAGATGCAGCACTGTGCTGCGCCCCAGCTTCTGATCGGTCAGGTCGAAAATCGTGTAGGACCCCAGCTTCGTCCCGCCCGCATCTCCTTTGCTCTGGCTCCCCGTCACGTTCACGGTTGCAATGAAATTCGCTCCGCTAACATCGAGCTTCACATCGCTGTACTGCCCGTCGGGCATCGTTGCATCGAAGGTCGTCTGCCCCGCGCGCGACCCCAGATTCAGCATCGTAATCCTGGGCGCCTTCCCCTGCACCGGTGCCACTGTCCGGATCACGTACGGCGCTTGCACGCTCTCGCGATACAGCCGCAGATCGCCGAGTCCGTCTTCCGCATGCGGAAACACCGACGCATCCAGCACCGCGCACGCCTGCGCACCCCCCGCCCCGCTGCTCGGCGCAACAACCACCGGGCGCTGGTAATGGAAATACCGGATCTCCGGCGTCGTCGCCGCGAATGCCAGCAGCAGCACAGCCCAGCGCACTCTCATATCGGCTTGTTTTCCGCTCCGCGCAGATGCAGCCAGTCGCGCTGATACACGAAGCTCACCGCCAGCAGCAGCGCGCCCAGTCCGAGGAAGCTCAGGATACGATATCCCTGGCTCAGCTCACTCACGTCCACCGTGAACACTTTGGCGATGGCCAGCGCCAGCAGCACCAGTCCCTGCCAGCGCAGGAACGCCGTGCGCTTCCAGAATCCGATCGCCAGCAG
>DATGJK010000389.1:0-3402 GCA_035295245.1 Acidobacteriaceae bacterium | reverse complement strand
ACGACGCCATTTTCGAACGTCTCGAGCACGACGTGGCTTTCCGCTCGGTGGCCACGCGTCTGGCGCAGCGGTACGGGTATTTACTGCCGACGATCAATCCCGAGTCGGAGGCGGCAAAGGAACAGGACCTGGTGCTGAGGGAAAGAGCGCGGCGCCTGGTGCAGATTGAAGCGCAAGAGGATGCGCAAGCAATGCAGCCGCAGCAGCAAAGGGAGCAACAGGCGTCGTGCGACGCGAAGAACGGGGATTGCGAGAACTTCGGCCCCTCTCGCGCGCGCCGGAGAAGAACGGCGGCAGCAGAACAAGAGGAGCTGGAACCCGGGCCGGAGACGATGCCGGAGGAACGGGTGCCTCCGGTGACGTTGCCGCAACTGCTTCGTGCGGATGCGAACGGGCGGCGTTCGGGAGGGCTGGCCGGATCGGAAGGCCTGGAATCGGTGGGAGCCTCGGAAGCGGATTTAATGATGGCGTCGAATCCGGGGCTGCGCGCGCAGGATGTGCTGGGCGGGATGGCTCTGCCGAGTGTGGCACCGGGAGCGGAGGCGCTGGCGGGTTTGACTGGTGGCGGAGACCTGGAAGGTCTTTCCGCGCTGCCGGGAAGAGGTTCACCGGAACGGATGACGGACATTCAGAAAAGGAGCGCACGAGGCGCGCGCCTGAGCGGCGAGCGGCTGTTGCCGATGGAGAAGGAACTGGCGCCGGTGGCGATGGTACACAAGCCGAACCCGTACTATGACATTCCTTCGCTATACGACATGTACGTGCAGGCATCGGCGAAGGCGAAAGCACCCGAGCGTTTTGGCCTCGAGGTTTTCCGCAATGGGATCGAAGACCTCTCTAGCGTGCCGATGGACTTGCCGGCGAACCCGGATTACGTGGTTGGGCCGGGGGATGGTTTGTCCATCAGCATGTGGGGAAGCGTTTCCAATCGTTTCACGCGGACGGTGGACCGCGAGGGGCGCATCTCCTTGCCGCAGGCCGGGCCGCTCTTGGTGAGCGGGCGGACGCTCGCGGAAGTGCAGCAGGCGGCGCAACAGCTTTTGCGGACGGAATATCGCGACGTCTCCGTGGACATTTCGCTTTCGCGTCTGCGAACGGTGCGGGTCTATGTGGTTGGGGACGTAGCGGAGCCGGGGGCGTATGACATCAGCTCGCTTTCGACGGCGCTGAATGCATTGTTTGAAGCAGGAGGAGTAACTCCGGCGGGTTCGCTGCGGCAGCTAAAGCACTATCGCGGGAACCAACTGCTCGAAACCGTGGATGCATACGATTTGCTGCTGCATGGAGTTCGCGGGGATCTGCGCAGGCTGGAAAACGGGGACACCCTGATGGTACCGCCCATCGGGCCGCAAGTGACGGTGGACGGAATGGTGCGGCGGCCGGCGATTTATGAATTGAATGGGGAGAGTTCGCTCGAAGACGCGCTGCAATTGGCCGGCGGCATTCTGCCGGCGGCCGCGCTGAAGCACATCGAAGTGCAGCGGCTCGAAGCGCACGAAAAGCGCACGATGTTGAGCGTGGAGGTTCCGGCAAACAGCAATGCCGAGGAATTGGCACAGCGGCTCGCCGCATTCAAGATTCAGGACGGCGACCAGATTCACGTGTTCCCGATCGCGCCTTACAACGAGAGCGCCATTTATTTGCAGGGCCATGTGCTGCGGCCGGGGCGCTATTCGTATCGCGAGGGGATGAAAGTCACCGATGTAATTGCGTCGTATTCGGACTTGCTGCCGGAGCCGGCGGGGCGATACGCGGAAATCGTCCGGCTGAACGCGCCGGACTTTCATCCGAGCGTGGAGAGTTTTGATCTGGCCGCGGCCCTGGCGAATCCGGCGACGGCGCCGAAGCTGCAGCCGCTCGACACGATCCGAATCTACAGCCGGTTTGATTTCGAGCCGGCGCCATCGGTGTGGGTGGGAGGCGAGGTGCGGAAGCCGGGGAATTACCGCACCTCGGGGCAGGCGCATTTGCGGGACGCGGTTTACCTGGCGGGAGGAGTGCTTCCCGATGCTTCGCTCGGATCGGCGCAACTGTTTCGAACGAAGCCGGACGGAACGCTGGAAATCCTGAGCGTGAATCTCGGAGAAGCGCTGGCGGGGAATCCGGTGGACAACTTATTGTTGCAGCCGCGCGACCGGCTGCTGGTGCACCGGAGCGCGCCCGCGGTGGATCCCGCGTCAGTGTACATCAAGGGAGAAGTGGCGAAGCCGGGGCGGTATCCGCTGACGACGAACATGCGGGTGGAGGATCTGGTTCGGGTAGCCGGCGGATTGAAACGCAGCGCCGATCCTGAAACTGCCGATTTGATGCATTTGACGGTGGGCAGAGTCTCGCAGCCCGAAAGTGAGAACGTTTCCGTGAAGCTCGGTGCGGCGCTGAACGGAGAACCCGGCGCGAATCTGCCGCTGCACGATGGGGATGTGCTGACGATTCGGCAGGTGCCGGGCTGGAACGACCTGGGCGCGATGGTCACGCTGAAAGGGGAAGTGCAGCATCCGGGAGCCTACGGGATACGCCCGGGCGAACGGCTGAGTTCCGTGCTGCAGCGGGCGGGCGGATTCACGAGCCAGGCGTATCCGTACGGCGCGGTGCTGATGCGGCGCGAGGTTCGTGAACTGGAAATGAAGGCGCACCGGGAACTGGTCGAGCGAGTCAAGGCGGAGCAGGTGAGCCTGCGAGCGCTGCCGGAAACGGATGCCGATCAGCGGAACGCGAAACTGCTGGCGATTGCGCAGACGGAGACGACGCTGACGGAATTGCAATCGGCGGCGCCGATTGGGCGCGTGGTGATTCACGTGCGTCCGGAGCTGAAGGAGTGGCGGAACACGAGCGCGGACATCATGCTGCGAGACGGCGACGTGTTGGTTGTGCCGAAGCATGCGGATTACGTGATGGTTACCGGGCAGGTGTACAACGCGACGGCGGTGAGCTACCGGCCGGGGCGGAGCGCGAAGTGGTACCTGAGCCAAGCAGGGGGCCTGACGGGAATCGCCGACCGAAAGGCCGTGTTTGTAATCCGGGCGGATGGTTCGGTGATTGCGGCGAAGAACAACAACGACGGATGGTTCTCCGGAGATCCACTGGGCGCCGTGCTGCGGCCGGGCGACTCGATCGTAGTCCCGGAGAAGCCGCCGAAGATTGGCGGAAGGAATTGGGCGACGGTGATGCAGTCGGCGCAGTTGGCGTCGTCGTTGGCGCTGGCTGTGGCGTATATCCACCCATAGCCGCGGAGACATTGTTTGTGGGACCGGGCCATTGTGCGATGGTGTAGAGGCGTGACGGCGAGCATGTTGCTGACACTCGGAACATCCGGGAGTTTGGCCGCGCAGGAGAAGGCTCCGACGCGGCCGAACCAGGGAGTGTCGCAAACGATGACCTCCGAGCCGGAGAACCACGCGGTGA
>DATGJK010000388.1:0-2403 GCA_035295245.1 Acidobacteriaceae bacterium | reverse complement strand
CAGCCTTCGCCTGGCGCTGGGCGCGAGCCGTTCGCGCGTGATTCGGCAGCTCATCACAGAAAGCATTCTGCTCTCGCTCATCGGAGGCGTTGCCGGCATGCTTCTTTCCGTCGCCGCCAGCAAGCTGCTCCGGGTTGTGGTGGCACAGATCCTGATGGCGCAGCTGGGGAGAGATTTTACGTTCAGCCTGAATCTGAACCCCGACCTGCGCGTCCTGGTCTACGCGCTCGTGCTGTCGGTGATCGCCGGTGTTGTGTTTGGTTTGTCGCCCGCGCTGCAGTTCTCGAAGACGGAGCTGGCGACATCGATCCGGGACGAGAGGACATCCTTTGGTCATCGCCTGCGGCGTACGCATCTGCGCAGTTTGCTGATCGGGGGACAGGTCGCCGTCTCCATGCTGCTGCTGACGTGCTCCGGCCTGCTGGTGCGCGGTTTGATGCGGTCGCAGAATGCCGATCCCGGATTCGATACGCGTCAGGTTTTTCTGCTGATCGGAAGCTACGGCGATCGCCAGGCCGCATCGGTAGCCAGGTTTCAAAGACTGGTGACTCGTCTTCAGGAGGTGCCCGAGGCGGGCAGCGTCGCTTATGGCAGCGGTCCCATGATGGGAACGTGGACGCCGCCGATGGAGGTACGGAAAACGGGCGGGGTTGAAGGCGTCGAACGCGGGCGAACCCTGGCGAGCTACGCTTCGCAGAATTATTTGAAGACGCTGGGAATTCCTCTTCTGCGCGGGCGCGATTTCACCCGCGAGGAATCCGTGACCGGGGCGCACGTCGCGGTGATCAGTGAATCCGCGGCACGGCTGTTCTGGCCCGGAGAGGACCCGCTCGGCAAGCATTTTCAACTGGACCTGCGCTTCACTCGCAAGCTGACCGACTTTGAGGTGGTTGGCATCGCGCGGGACGTGAGGTTTTCGAACCTGACGCGCAACGATCCGGCGCACGTCTATCTGGCTCCCGATCCAACCACCACCTATCCCATTCTGCTGAACGTCGGAGCGAATCAGCAGGCGGCGATTCCGGCGGTATGGAAGGCGGTAAGCGGGCTGGACGCGAACCTGCTGCCGGAGCTGTCGCTCTGGAACGTCGAGACCATGCTGGTTCATCCGCAGAGGACGCTGGCGCGGGTGATGGCGATTTTCGCAGCGGGGCTCGCCCTGGTGGCTTTGTCGCTGGCAGGCGTGGGCATCTACGGCGTGATGGCTTATGTGGTCAGTCAGAGAACCCAGGAAATCGGCATCCAGATGGCTCTGGGCGCGCAATCGGGTGACGTGCTGCGAAGTGTGGCTCTGTGGGGGCTCAAGCCTGTCGTTATCGGCATGATCATTGGCCTGGGGTGTGGCGCTGCGGCATCGGCATGGATGCACAGCACGCTGTCCTCTCCTGGATCAGCCGACTTTCTGTACGGCGTGCGCTTCTACGATCCGTGGACCTTCGCGGGAATCTCCTGCTTCCTGGTTGCCGTTTCCATGCTGGCCAGCCTGGTTCCCGCGGTGAGAGCGGTGAGGGTCGATCCCATGATCGCGCTGCGCTACGAGTAGGTGGGACCCGGAAGTCCAATCTGGAGCAGCCGGCCGTCGACTATCCCGCCGACTCGTTGGCGGGCTCAGGTTCGGGTTCGCGGCGGGACGCGGCGATTCGTCCGCGCGCCTGCAGCGTGGCAAACACTCCGGCGAGCACCAGCCCCGCGCCAGCGATCTGCAGAGGCGCGAGCCGCTCGCCGGCCAGAGCCGCGCCAATGACGAGTGCGATCACCGGATTCACATACGCGTAGCTGGCCACGCGTGTCGGCGAATCATGCGTCAGCAGCCAGACGTACGCGGTATAGGAGATGATCGAGGCCGCCACCACCAGATAGGCCATGCTGCCCACCACGCGTGCGCTGAGCAGCACCGGAGCAGGCGGCATCCGGTGCCACTCGCCCACCAGGCCGGAAAGCGCCAGCAGCAGCACGCCTCCGCACAGCATCTGGATGCCGGCGTTCGTCTTCTGCGAAACGGGCAGTTGCATCCGCCGCGAAGCCAGGGTCCCCGCCGACCACAACAGCGCTCCCGCGACCATTGCGGTGATGGCCCAGGCGGAACCGCGCGCAGACGGGCCGGCGCCCTCCAGCGCCAGCAGCACCACTCCGGCGAAGCCAAGCCCGATGCCTCCAACAGCCACCGCCGTCGCCCGCTGCGTCCGGAGCACAAACAATTCCCCGGCAAAGATCCACACCGGGATCAATGCGGAAACGACCGCCGCAATGCCCGAGGTGACCCGCGTCTCACCCCAGAAGAGCGCCGCATATTCGCAGGTGAACATGACCACCCCGAGCGCCGCAGAGGACAGCGCCTGGCGCAGCGTCAGCCGCGCGCGCTCGCGTCCCAGGCTCCAGATCAGCAGCGCCAGCCCCGCCGCC
>DATGJK010000387.1:0-2136 GCA_035295245.1 Acidobacteriaceae bacterium | reverse complement strand
CCCAGGCCTCGACGCGCGCAGCAGCACTCTGAATCGCCCCGATCCATCGAGCAGCGTCCCCTGCGTATCCGGGAACGCGTGTCGAACCACCGTGCCCTCGGCCCGTGTGCCGTCCCCGAACAGCCACTCGTAGCGCCATCCCGGCGAAGGCTGGATCACCTCGAAGCGCACAGCACGCCTCGGCCGAATCAGCCCGGGATCGTACTCGAAGTCCACCTGCGCCGGTGCGGGCCCATACGTCGGCTCCCCCGCCTTGCCGCGCACCTCGAGCGGAATGTCGGCATCGGCCGCAGCCACCTTGCTCAGCGCGCGAACGCCGTCCAGGTGGAGATCGCTCACCTCTCCATCGATCAGCGATGGCGCCATGGGCGGGCCATCCATGGCAGTGATGTTCGAGAACGTCAGGCCGTGCACGCTCGGGCCTGGCTCCTGTATCCGCAGCAGCGAGTAGTAGTCCTCCAGGCGAATGTCGCTGATGCGGTAATCCGTGTGCTCGCCTGCACCTTCGGGATCCGCCCACAGCTCGAAGAACGCGAAGGGCACCACGCATCCGCCATACCCCGTGTGGATCACGTCCAGGTTGCGCATCACCACGTGCGCGCTGCGAAACGTCTTCTTCGGCCAGCCGACGCGGACTGTGTTCGAGATGCTCGTCGAGACCACGCTGTCTTCGATGGTGATGTTGGTGACGTCCTGGCCCGGAAGGCGCATTGCCTCCTCACTGTAGCCGTCCCAGTTTCCCTGGATCGCAAACACATCGTCGGAGGCGCGGAAGAAGCAGTTGCGGACGGTGGTGTCGCCGCCGCCGAGCCAGTCCATGCCGTCCTGATTCGCGTCGCGCGGATGCCCGCCGATCACGTTGACGTTGTAGTAGCCGATCTGGCGCGAGTCTTTCATCTGGATCTGCCAGGTCCGGCTGCGCACGATGCAGGTGATTCCCTCGATGGCGATGTTCTGCGCCTCGTCCATGGTGATACAGTGCCAGGCGCGCAGCTGCTGCCATCCCGTATCGGTGCTGTACTCCTGCGGGCCGTTGTAGATGACCATCCCGCGCCCCCACACGCGCACATCGTGCACCTGCCAGAAGGTCAGCGAGCCAAACACCACCGCCCCTGGCGCCAGATAGATGCGGTCGCCGGAATGCGCGTCGACGTCCTCGCGGTGCACGCCCGGCCCGTAGTAGCGTACGCCGGGCGTCCGCGCGTTCACGTGCGGCGAGTCCGGCGGGCTGCCCAGCAGGAACAGCATCTGCGAGTCGGCAAAGTGATCGCCGGGCCGCGCGATCGACAGCTTGACCGGCCCGGGGATGCGAAACGTAATCGTCGCCCCATTCCGCCGTGGACGAATGCCGTAGCGCATCGGCTGCACTTCCACGCCGCGGTCCCAGTAGTGCGCATCGGGCGCGCGCACCGACACCGTCGCCGGCCCATCGAGATCGAAATTCAGCAGATAGTAGCTCGACGCCGCATGCACCACCGGCGTCTCGTGCCCATTGATCGTGACCAGAAAATAATCAGAGCGAACCACCTCAGGGATTGGCGCAACAAAAAGCTGGGACTCCGCCAACGCTGTCGCACAAGCCAGCAATAGCAGCAGCGCGCCTGCGATCCGCCAAATCATCGAGCGTCAGGCCATTTCCCCGCAAACGCGTCGATAAATGCCGCTGCTTTCTGTCGTACCACCTGCCACCGAGGATCCCTGAGAGTCTCCATTGGATCGAGTACATCCGGCGTCGCACCACAGAACGCATTCAACGTATCGCGAAGATCGAAGGCAGACTGGCACTGCTCCTCCGAGAAGGTTCGAGCATATTGCTCCAGAAACAACTCAAATACGCCGTCATCCCAGAAGCAGTTGATCAGTTCGGACGGGCCCTCCCACGCGTTGCGATCGGCAGCCAGCCATCGCACTTCCTGTTGGCGCTTGTCCGCGATCATGCGTGCGCCGTCAAGCAAGTTTGCAATCCATCGTTCCGGCGTCACGGGAGAAATGGCCTTGTCATTTGTTCTACTGCGAACTGCGGTATTTCGGCTGCTTCATCCATTGTCTGTGCATTTCGGTGACACGTTGCCACGGAACACCACCGAACTCAAATGCCTGAACAAATCTCCGCCTCTCTCACATCACCTCGGGCGC
>DATGJK010000386.1:0-12356 GCA_035295245.1 Acidobacteriaceae bacterium | reverse complement strand
ACGGCTGGCGGATGTCGATCTCATCGTCGAAGCAGTGCTGAGCGTTCTGCATTACCGCAACGATCTGGCCGGAGAAACGGTGCTGGTGACGGCGGGGGGGACGCGCGAGGCGCTGGATCCGGTGCGGTTCCTGGGCAATCGCTCGAGCGGCAAGATGGGATACGCGATTGCGGAAGCAGCGCAGAAGCGGGGAGCGAGAGTGATTCTGGTGACGGCTCCAACGGCGCTGCGTGCTCCGGCGGACTGCGAAGTGGTTCCGGTGACGACCACCGAAGACATGCGCCAGGCGGTGTTGAGCCGGCTGGATCAGGCGACGATTGTGATCAAGTCGGCAGCGGTGGCCGATTATCGGCCGAAGGTGCAGGCGGATCAGAAGCTGCGGCGCGGCGGAACGCTGACGATGGAGTTCGAGGCGACGGAAGACATCCTGCGCGAGGTGGTGGAGCGGCGGCGACCGGGGATGCTGGTGGTCGGATTTGCGGCGGAGACGGACGACGTGCTGGCGCACGGACGCGAGAAGCTGATGCGCAAGGGCGCCGACGCCATTGTGCTGAACGATGTTTCGCGTGAAGGCGTGGGGTTCGATTCGGATCGCAATGCGGTGACGTTTCTGACGCGGGACCGCTCGATCGAGATGCCGGAGATGACGAAGCGCGATCTGGCGGACCATCTGCTCGATGAAATTCTGGCGCTGCGGCGGCCGCGGCATCTGGTGGCGGAAGCCGATACCGACCGAATCGTCAGCGGAGAGTGACGTTGGCGAGCCGGCTTTCTCCTGAAACCGAAGAGGCAGTGCGGGCGCGGATTGCGTATTTTCGCGATCTGGGCGTCTTCGATTTTTACCGCCGGGAGTGCGCCGCATCGCTTCGCGGGGTCGAGGCGAGTATCGAATCAAAAGAAGAGAATCTGTCCGCTGCTGAGGCGGAACTTGTGGAGAGCTCATCGATGCTGAAGGCCGCTGTTCTGCCTGTGATTGAAACGCCTGCCCTACCGGTTGCGGAAGAGGACAAGGAGGCGGCGCTCGCGGCGATTCGCGAAGATCTGGGCGAGTGCACGCGATGCGCGCTAGCGAAGGGGCGCAACCATGTGGTGTTTGGCGAGGGCGATGCGAATGCGCGGCTGATGTTTGTGGGCGAGGGTCCGGGAGCTGACGAAGATGCGCAGGGGAGACCCTTTGTGGGGCGTGCCGGGCAGTTGCTGAACAACATGATTGCGGCGATGGGCCTGCGGCGCGAGCAGGTGTACATCGCAAACATCGTGAAGTGCCGGCCTCCGCAGAACCGCGTGCCGGAGCCCGACGAAGCGAATACCTGCTCGCCGTTTTTGTTCCGGCAGATCGACGTGATCCGGCCGGAGGTGATTGTGGCGCTGGGGTCGACGGCGGCCACGTATCTGCTGGGGGGCAAGAGTCCGCTAAGCGCGCTGCGCGGGCGTCTGCATCAGGCGCGGGGGGCGAAGCTGATCGTGACCTATCACCCCGCGTATCTGCTGCGCGATCCGCGGCAGAAGAAGGAAGCCTGGGCGGATCTGCAGCTGGCGATGGCCGAGCTGGGGCTGAAGAAGGCCGAGAAGCCGGTGGAGTAAGCGCCGGGAGACGCGGCGCTCGAGCGCGCCGGTTCTGGTACGCTCCGAATAGGAATGCCTGCTTATTGCGATGTGGCTGTGCCGGTTCCGCTGGACCGCGTGTTTACGTACGCGGTGGGCGAGGTGGTTCCGGTGGTCGGCGGACGCGTGCTGGTGCCTTTCCGCAATGAAAAGCTGGCAGGTTTGGTGGTGAAGGTGCACGATGAGCCACCCGGCGTCGAAACCAAGTCCCTGCTGAATGTCCTCGACACGGAACCGGTGCTGTCGCCGCAGTTGCTGGAACTGGGGCGGTGGATCGCGCAGTACTACCTGGCTCCTGTGGGTGAGGTGCTGCGCTCGATGCTGCCGCTGACGAGCGAAGTGCGGCGGAAGGTGTTGTTCCGGATCGGGGATGCGGGGCGGCAGGCGCTGGCCGCGGGCGCGGAGCAGGGCTCTTCACGGCGATCGCGGCTTTCAGCCGGGGAGCAGGACCTGGAATATGCGGTGCTGAATGCGCTGATGTCCGGTGAGACGCTGAGCCTGGGGAAGATTCGGTCTGCAATGGGCGCGAGCGCAGAAGCGGAAGTACTGCGGCGGCTGCTGCAGGGAATGATTCGCAAAAAATGGATTGTGCGCGAAACGGCAGCCGAGACACGCGACGCAAAGCGGACGGTGCGCTATGCGGTGCTGGTCGAAGACACGCGGCTGCCGAAACTGAATGAGAATCAGCAGGCGATCCTGGCCGAGCTGGCGGGGGCCGAAGGGCAGCTTCCGGTGGCGGAATTGCGGCGGCTGGATGTGCCCGCATCGACCCTGGCAACGCTGGTGAAACGGGAACTGGTGCGCATCGAGGAGCGGCCCGCGGATTTTCATCTGACCAGCCTGCACGCGATGGCACACGTTGAGCATGAGCTGAACGCGGTGCAGTGCGGGGCGCTGCAGCGCATCAGCGAGGCTGTGGCGGCGGGGGAGTTTCGTCCGTTTCTGCTGTACGGCGTGACGGGATCGGGAAAGACGGCGGTGTATCTGGCGGCGATGCGGCGCACGCTGGATGCGGGGAAGACGGCGATCCTGCTGGTTCCGGAGATTGGGCTGACTCCGGCGATGGCGGCGCAGCTGCATCATGCGTTCGGATCGGAGGTGGCGCTGCTGCACTCGGCGCTGACGCCGGAGGAACGCGGCGAGCAGTGGCACAGGATCCGGCGGGGCGAAGCGCGCGTGGTGGTGGGAACGCGGTCCGCAATTTTTGCGCCGGTGGAGAGTCTGGGGCTGATCGTGGTGGATGAGGAACACGACGGCAGCTACAAACAGGAGTCGATGCCGCGGTATCACGCGCGCGACGTGGCGGTGATGCGGGCGAAGCTGGCAGGGGCGACGGTGGTGCTGGGCTCGGCTACGCCGTCGCTGGAGACGTGGCACAACGCGGAGCAGGGGAAGTACGAGCGCATCGAGATGCGGGGGCGGGTGCAGGAGCGGCCGCTGCCCGAAGTCGAGCTGGTGGACATGCGCAGGGAGTTCGAAGAAACCGGCGAGGAGCAGCTGTTTGCGCGGACGCTGACGGAGGAGACGAAGGAGACGCTGGAGCGCGGCGAACAGGCGATCATTCTGCTGAATCGGCGCGGGTACTCGTATGTTGTGATCTGCCGGGCGTGCGGCGAGAAGCTGGAATGCGAGAACTGCTCGATCGCCCTGACCTATCACAAGCCGGTGGGCCCGGGGGAGGGGCAGGCGGCGGGGCATCGGCTGGAATGCCACTATTGCGGTTACAAAAGGACGGTTCCGAAGCACTGCCCGAAATGCGAAAGCGAGTACTTGTACTTTCTGGGAGCGGGATCGCAGCAGGGCGAGGAACGGCTGCAGGAGATCTTTCCGGGAGCGCGCATCGGGCGCATGGATCGCGATACGGTGCGGGGACGCAGCGACATGGAGAGACTGCTGCTGCGGCTGCATTCGGGGGAGATCAATTTGCTGGTGGGAACGCAGATGATCGCCAAGGGGCACGATATTCACGGCGTGACGCTGGTGGGGGTGGTGGGCTGCGATCATGCGCTGGGGATGCCGGATTTCCGCGCGGCGGAGCGGGTGTTTCAACTGCTGACGCAGGTATCAGGACGCGCGGGCCGAGGCGACCGGCCGGGGCGGGTCATCGTACAGACCTATCATCCGGAGCACTACGCGGTTCAGCTTGCGGCGAAGCATGACTTTGAGGCGTTTGCGGAGAGGGAGATGCGGTTCAGGCGGGTGATGCATTATCCGCCGTACGCGGCACTGGCCAATGTGCTGTTGCAGAGCCCGCGGCTGGAAGAGGCCGCGGGCTGGGCTTCGACGCTGGGGCAATGGTGCCGGAACACGATGCTGAGCGGCGTGCGGGTCCTGGGCCCGGCGAGCGCGCCCATCGCGAAGATCAAGCGCACGTACCGCTTCCACCTGGTGATGAAGGCGGAGAGCCGCAAGGCGCTGCAGCAGGCGCTGCGCGCGATGCTGGCGCATGCGGAGGAGGCGGGGATCCCGCGCGCGAATCTGGCGGTGGATGTGGACGCCGTGAACCTGATGTAGCGGAGGCCGGGACGGTGGAGTTTCTGGACGAAGGGACGGTGCGGGCGCTGCTGACGTATGAGGCGCTGATTCCGGCGGTGCAGCAGGCGCTGATCGGATTATCGGCGGGGACAATCCAGCAGCCGGTGCGCAGCGTGATGCGCGTTGCGGAGCATGAGGGAATCCTGGGGCTGATGCCGGCGTCAGATGGTGAATTGATTGGCGTGAAGCTGGTGACGATTTATGAGCGGAACGCGACGGAGCCGACGCATCAGGCGGTGATCCAGTTGTTCAGCGCGAGGACCGGCGAGCCGCTGGTGGCGATGGATGGCAGGCTGATCACGGAAATGCGCACTGCGGCGGTGTCGGCGGTGGCGGTGCGGTTGCTGGCGAGGCGCGATGCGCGGGTGCTGGCGATTCTGGGCAGCGGCGTTCAGGCGCGGTCGCATGTGCAGGCGCTGCCGATGGTTCGGGCGTTCGAGGAAGTGAGGGTCTGGAGCCGCACGGCGGAGCATGCGCGGCAATTCGCCCGGGAATTCGGGGCAACGGCGATGGAGACGGCTGAGGCGGCGCTTCGCGGGGCCGATGTTGTGGTGAGTGCGACGGGCACTCACAAGCCGCTGGTTCGCGGAGAGTGGCTGGCGAGAGGCGCAGTGGTGTGCGCAGTGGGCGCGGTGGGGCCCGACAAGCGCGAACTGGACGATGCGGCGATGCAGGGAACGATTGTGGTGGAGTCCAGAGAAGCGGCGACGCGGGAGTCGGGCGATCTGATCGGATCGGGTGCGGCGGCGGGCGCGGAAATCGGCGAGTTGCTGGCCGGCACACAGAAACTGCCGGAGAGGGACTCCTGGATCGTGTTCAAGTCGCTGGGCGTGGGAGCGACGGATCTGGCGGCGGCGCGGATCGTGTGGGAGCGGTACCGGGCGCTGAGAGCCTGAGGGATTCCGTTTCCATGCGGGTCTTGCTGCGCAAGCCCGCGGGTTCGAGGCGGGAACTCGGAGGCGTGATCCTTTGATGTAAGCGAATTCACGATATTGCGCTTGACGAAGTCTTCGCGCCCGACCTATTGTAATTCGCACCTTCCCCCAAAAAGACCACCAGCAGACCCCGGCTGTTCACAACTACGGCCACGCATCTTTGTGCGCGACTTCAAAGTCGCTGCGCCGATGCAGCTTCACACCGCGGAGGGGCCATGGCGATAGCATTCGCACGATGTCACGTCACAGTGTGGCTCGCGCTCCTCGCGGCGCAGGCGGCAGGCGCGCAGCTGGTTGCCCCGCAAAATGCGGCGAAGATGCCGGATGCCGCTCCATTTCTGGCCGAGAAGAAAGTAGCGATCGTGGTCGGAATCAGCGACTATCCGGTGGAAAGCGGATTCCCGAAGCTGCAGTTCGCGGCGAAGGACGCTCAGGACATGGCCGCTGCGCTGGTGAAGGAAGGGTATCAGGTGCAGCTGCTCACCGATCAGCACGCGATGAGGAGCAGCATCCGCAAAGCACTGGAGCAGGCGCAGGTGAATCTGAGCCAGGGAGCATCGGGCGCGAGCGGAGGCACGATTCTTTTCGCGTTCTCCGGACACGGAGGAGAAACGGCAGCGGCAGGAGGCACTCCGCGGCAATACCTGGTGACGTATGACGCGACGGCAGAAGATCCGGAGCCGGGATATCCGCTCAAGGACATTGTGACCGCGCTGCAGAATTCAGGCGCAACGCACCGGATGATGTTTCTCGACGCGTGCCGGGATGAGACCGGCGCAGCCAGCAAGGGAGCACCGGCGCTGACGAGTTTTCATCAACTGATGTCGGCGCAGGGCATGAAAATTCTGTTCTCGACAGCTCCGGGCCAGCAGAGTTATGAGGACGCGAAAGACCAGAACGGCTACTTCACGCATTACCTGCTGCAGGGGCTGGCGGGAAAAGCCGCAACACCTGACGGGCTGATCACGTTCGATGGGCTCGCGAAGTGGGTAAGCCAGTCCATGCGCTCCGATGAGGGCGTCTATCAAACTCCGTACTGGAATCAGAATGCCAGCGGGGATTTTTACCTTGCAGGAGGGCTGGTCAGGAAGGAAGCGCTGGTCATTGGAGTGGACCGTTATCCGGGGCACTCGCTCAACAGCGCCATCGGGGGCGCAAAGCAGGTCAATGCGCAGCTGAATCTGGCCGGCTTCAACACGACCTACCTGGAAAACCCGAGCATCGCGGATATCGAGGCGAAGCTAATCGCCTTTGGCAGGGACATGAGCCCGCGGGACGTTGCGCTGGTCTATTTCGCGGGCAGCGGCGGCATCGCGACGGGCATGCCGTTTTTGATGGCTGCCGACGCGAATCTGCCGGATCATGCCACGGACGGGCGATGGGAAAAAGCGCCAGCCGGGGCTGTGACGGTGGCGGAGGTGATGGATACGGTCGGGCGCAATCACCCGGGCCCGAATCTTTATCTGCTGGATGTAGGCCTGGCGCGCGCCAGCTCGGCTGAGAAGTTCAACCTGGCGCTGCTCAAGCGCGATCATTCGCTGGTGATGTTCTGTTGCAGGCCGGGTCAGGAGCCAGCCCGCACCGCGAACGGCTCTCTTTTTTCGCAGGTGTTTGTGTCGGTTTTGAAACAGCCCAATTTGTCGGCTGGGTATGCGGCTTCGAAAATTATGTCGGCGGTCTTCGAACAAACGAATGGCGAGGAATACGCGATTGAAGTCCCGATGTTGCCGGATCGGGTGTATCTCACGCCATCCAGGTAACCCCGGACGCAGCGATTTGCTGCCGGGCCCGAGCGAGGAGAACAGTGATGAGGAAGCATTGGCTGTGGACAGCATGCATGGCCGTAGCGTTGCCCGTTTCGGTTGCTGCTCAGAATGCAGTGACGACGAGCGGCAACAAAGCAGACGCAAGCGCTCCGGACACGCACATTCGGAGCAATTCTCTAACGAATTCGACCGATCAGAAGATTGCGCCGCCCCCGAGCAAGGGTGGTCCAACGGCGAAGGGGCCGTATGGCACGTGTACCGTTCACGTGGATAACGGCACGGGTTATATCGTGCAGTTCTACTTCAACGGGAGCCTGGCGGGTGTGATGGGACCGTGGGGAGATCTGTATCCGAACATAACGCCGGGAAAGGCGGAGCTCTATGCTCGCGCAGTTTTCGATGATGGCACGGTGCTGACGTTCGGGCCGCGTGAGTTTCTGTGCTCCGGGACGGATTTGCACTGGACGTTAACGCCTTAAAGCGGAGCCTCTGGGCACGCGGGAAAGGGCGCCGAGGCGCCCTTTTTCATTGTGGCTGCAGGTTTCTATCGCACTACGGCGGGAATGGCGACGTTCAGCCAGCCGAGCAACAAGCCAGGAGCGCAGCCGAAGAGAACCACCAGAGCAGCGATGATCCAGAGCGTCATGTGCGTCAGGGCAGGGATGCGGAGTGGCGCTGCGGTGGTGGTGCTCTCTTCTGCGACGTAGGCCTGCTTGAGAACGCGCAGGTAGTAGTAGAGGGATACGGCGCTCATGGCGATGGCGAGCAGGACGAGCCAGAGGAGTCCGAAGTGGGGCTCAGCGTCGAGGGTCGCGGCAAAGATGTAGAACTTGCCGAAGAATCCGGAGAGCGGCGGGATTCCGGCGAGCGACAAGAGGAAGATGAGCAGACAGAAAGCCAGGCCGGGTGCACGTTTGCTGAGGCCGCGGAGGTCTTCGAGCCGGTCCACGCCCTGGCTCTCGAGGGCTCCGAGAACGCCGAAGGCGCCGAGCGAGGCGAGTGCGTAAGTGACGACGTAGTAGACGAGCGCGCTGAGTCCCTGAGGGGTGCGGTCGATGAGGCCGAGCAGCATGTAGCCGGCGTGTCCGATGGCGGAGTAGGCGAGCAGGCGGCGGACGCTGGTCTGCGCGATGGCGGCCAGGTTGCCGAGAACCATGGAGAGCGCGGAGGCGATGCAGAGGACGGGGACCCATCCCGGCGTATAGCCGTGGGCAACGCCGCTGCCGGGCGCGGTGGCGAGGCCGATGAGCGCGACCTGAGCAAAGATGAAGAAGCTGGCGACCTTGGAGCTGGAGGCGATGAATCCGGCGCTGACGGTGGGCGCACCCTGGTAGGCGTCCGGCGCCCAGAGGTGGAAAGGCGCAGCGGCAACTTTGAATCCAAAGCCGATGACCACCATAACGATGGCGATCAGAAGCAGCGGATCAAGATGGGGTGCGTTGAGCGCGGCGGCGATGCGGGGCAGTTCGATGGATCCGGAGAGGCCGTAGAGGAGGCTCATGCCGAAGAGGAGGAATCCGGCGGACATGCCGCCGAAGAGGAAGTATTTGAGGGCAGCTTCGGCAGACTGGCGGCTGCTCTTGTCGAATCCGGCGAGGATGTACAGGGAGAGGGAGAGGAACTCCAGCGCGACGAAGATGAGCAGGAGATTCTGCGTGGCGACCAGGAACATCATGGCCACGGTGGCGAAGAGGATGATGGCGATGTATTCGCCGACGTGGAGGGTGAAGCGCGCCGAGGTGGAGAGCACGACGGTGAACACGGCCAGCACGAGCACGGCGATCTGGATGAAGCGCACCGCGGGCGTGAGCACCAGCATGGAATCGGGAAGAGCGGTGAGCGTGCCGGGATGCTGCAGCAGCGCGATTCCGGCGATGCAGCCGATGCAGGCGACGAGCGCGGCGACGCGGAAGCGAACAGCGATGGCGGAACGGCGCAGGACGGTGAGGTCCAGCATGAGAGCGAGCAGGCCGGCGAGGGCCACGGCGATCTCGGGCCGGGTGATGCGCAGCAGGTCAGAGTAGCTGATCATCGCCACGCTCCTGTGCGCAGGCCGTGGAAGAGCGGGGAGTTGAGGGTGGGGAGGATCAGATCGGTGAGCACGCGCGGGTAAAGGCCGACGGCCAGGGTGGTGGCGAGCAGCAAAATCGCGCCGCATTTTTCAGGCAGCGTGATGGGCGGCAGCGGGTGATCGTGCGCGGCGGCGGGCGTGGGTTCACCGAAGAAGGCTTTGGTGAGCGCGCGCCAGGTAAAGGCGATGCCGACCAGGATACCGATGCCGGCGACGATGGCGGTCCACGGGATGCTGTGCCACGCGCCGACGAGGACCTGGAATTCCGCGATGAATCCGCTGAAGCCGGGCATGCCGATGGAGGCTACGCTGGCCAGGATGAAGGTGACCGCTGCGAAGGGGATGACGCGGGCGAGGCCCATCGGCTCCAGCTGGGCGAAGTCGCGCGTATGCGTGCGGTCGTAAACCATGCGGCCGACAACGGCGAAGAGCAGTCCGGCGATGATGCCGTGGGAGAACATCTGGAAGACCGCGCCATCGAGGCCGATCTGGGTGAGGGTCATGAGTCCCAGAAGGACGAAGCCCATGTGGGAAACGCTGGAGTAGCCGATGACGAATTTGAAGTCGCGCTGCACAAGGGCGACGCTGGCTCCGTAAACGATGCCGATGACGGCAAGCACGGCGAAGACATCACGCCAGGAGCCGAGGCCGAGGAAGTGGAAACCCCATGGGTCGAGGCCGCGGGGGAAGAGCATCATGGCGACGCGGAGGCATCCGTAGGCGCCGAGCTTCATGACGACGCCGGCGAGCAGCATGGAGGCGGCCGTGGGTGCGGCGGCGTGTCCGGTAGGCGCCCAGGTGTGGAAGGGCCACATGCCGGCGAGGACGGCGAATCCGACGAAGACCATCGGGAAAGCAGCCATCTGGAAGTGCGTGGAGAAGGGAACCTGCGAGAGCGTTTCCAGGCTGAGGGAGTGGCCGGGGGAGAGCGTCCAGACGGCGGCCATGCCAGCGAGGACGAGGGCGGATCCGGCAAAGGAGTAGATGGCCAGCTTCATCGCGGCGTATTCGCGGGCTGCGCCGGGATTCGCGCCGCCGGCAGCTTCCCGCGGCACCGATCCCCAGATAGCAATGAGGAAGTATTTCGGGATGATGGCGATTTCGTAGAAGACGAAGAGCAGAAAGAGATCGAAGCTGAGGAAGACACCGTAGACGCCGCCGATGAGGACCAGGTAGAAGGCGAAGAATTCCTGGGTGCGGTGCTCGATGTTCCACGAGAAGAGAATGCCGGCGATGGCGGCGATGCCGGTGAGCAGCAGCACCGTCATGCTGATGCCGTCGGCGGCGAGGTGGTATTCGATGCCGAGCTGCGGGATCCACGGGATGCGCGCCACGGTGAGGAGTTCTCCGGGCTGCCAGTGGATCAGGGCGACGATCGTGAGGGCGAAGCCGGTCACCGCGGTGAGCAGAGCCACGATGCGAGCCAGCTGCTTCGAGGGCGCGAACCGCGCAGCGGCGGCGCCGAGAAAGGAGAGGTAGATCGTCCAGGCGAGCATCAGAAGCCAACTCCCGTGGCCCACTGGGCGATGGTGGCGTGAATCATGCCGGTGATGAGCTGCGGATAGAGTCCGAGCACGAACATCAGCGCGATGGCGGGCGCGAGGGTCAGGCGCTCCGCTGTGGTCAGGTCAGGCATGGATTGCCAGCGCGGGTTGACGGGGCCGGAGAAGACTTTCTGAATGACGGTGAGCAGGAAGACTGCGGTCATCAGCAGACCGAGTACGGAGACCACGGTTGCCCAGGTGGCGAGGGGGAACGACCCTTTGAAGATGAGGAACTCGCCGGGGAATCCGCTGAGTCCGGGAAGTCCGAGCGAGGCGAAGATGGTGATGCCCATGAGCCCGGCGAAAACGGGAGTCACCCGGCGCAGGCCGCCGAATTCCTCAACGCCACGCAGGCCGCCGGTGCGGCGCTCGAGCAGAGCGATGGTCCAGAAGAGCAGGGCGGCAGTGAGGGCGTGGCTGAAGATCTGCAGCAGGACGCCGGTGAGGGCAGCGGCTTTTTCAGGCGACAGCCGCATTTCGGTGAGCTGCGTGGCGGCACAGACGCCGAGCACGCAATAGCCGAGGTGGTTCACTGAGGAATAGGCGAAGGTGCGCTTCAGGTCCTTCTGGACCCATGCGGCAAAAGCGGGCAACACGATACTGGCGACCGCGAGGATGAGAAGCGGCGTGCGCGCCTGCTGCATCTGCTCGGGAAAGATGGGGAGCAGGATGCGGAGGAATCCGTAGATGCCCATCTTGGACATGGCGCCGGTGAGGACCATCGTGGCTTCGCTGGGGGCTTCCGCATAGGCAGCGGGCAGCCAGGTGTGGAAGGGTACGACGGGGGTTTTGACCGCGAATCCCAGAAAAGCGGCCCAGAAGAGAAGCTGGGCGATGTGCGCGTTGGTGCCGGGCCAGTGCAAATTGGCCAGAGCGGGGGTGAGCTGTCCGGCCTGGGCGAGGCGGGTGAGGTCGAGGAAATCGAAGCGGCCGGTCGCAAGGAAGATGGCGAGAAACGCCAGCAGCAGAGCGATGCTGCCAACCATGGTGTAGAGGAAAAACTGCATGGAAGCGCGGGCGCGGCCGGAGCCTCCGTAGAGGCGAATGAGGAAGAAGGCGGGGATGAGGCTGAGCTCCCAGAAGATGAACCAATGGACGAAGTTCAGGGCGGTAAATGTGCCAATCAGGCCAGCTTCGAGGAAGAGGACGAGGGCGCAAAACACCGGGGTCAGCTTCTGATTGGACCAGGAAGCGACCAGCGACATCAGCGTGACAATGGCGGCGAGGGTGATCATGAGGACGCCGAGGCCGTCCACGCCGGTGTGGTAGGCGATGCCGAGCGAGGGAGCCCACTGGTGGAAGTCCTGGAACTGCATGCCGAAGCGGGCGGGCTCGAAGACGCGCCAGATGAGCAGGGCCATGATCAACGTTGCAGCAGCGACGGCCAGGGACAGGGCCCGAGCGGCGGTGCGCGCGCGGCTGAGCGCCAGAACCGCGAGGCCACCGACGAGGGGAAACAGCGTGAGGATAGTGATCATCCGCGAAGTCCCCAGAGGAGCAGAATGCCGAGGACGACGAGGGCCAGCGCGATAACGCGGAGGTAATTCTGCACGCGGCCGTTTTGCAGGCGCGCGAAGAGGCGTCCGCCGAAGGAAAGCTCGCGGCAGCCCAGGTCGAAGCCGCCGTTGACGAGGTACTTGTCGAGCGAGAAATCAAACCAGCCGATGCCGGTGACGATCCACGAGACCAGGCAGACGGCTCCACCCCAGATCCAGCGGTCGAGCCAGGCGGAGAACGCCGAGGCGAAGCGGGTGAGGCGGATGAAGGTCGCGCCGTAGAACTCGTCGACGTAGAGGCGATTGCCGAGCGCGTGGAATATGGGCGGCGCGATGCGCTCGAGAGCGTCGGGATCGGTGGCATTGACGATCGGCTTGCGGCCGTAGAGCGCCCAGCCGAGGCC
>DATGJK010000385.1:0-6673 GCA_035295245.1 Acidobacteriaceae bacterium | reverse complement strand
CGTGGCTACGTATTCATCCGTGGTCGGTACTGGCACGGCGGCGACGGTTACGGTCTGTACAGGCATTGCCTGCATCGCGGGTCCATGGGTCTGCGGCTGGGCTTTGCCGCAGCCCGTCAGACCGCCCACAGCCACAACCGCAGCGAGAAGAAAACCGATATTTGTTTGCGTCTTCACGGCATTGGTCCTCGGAACCCAGGGTAAAAGAAGACAAAAAACTGCTTCACGGGGAACTTCTCAGAATACGCTACGGCTGGCGTACTCCGGACTTGTTGCGCCTGTTGGATTCGCGGTTATACGGCGAAGATGCAAAAGATGGATACGGCAGGATGACCGCTCAGGTCCACTCCAGCAGAACTGCTGACAAAGAAAAAGGCGAGTTGTCCGAATTCGAACAACTCGCCCTTATTTAAGAATGACCCGGACTCGTTTGTGAGGTTGAGATCCGGGTTAGATTTCAGCAAAATGGCAGAAATCGTTTGTCGTTTTCTGCCTGCGCTTCCAGCGGCTTGCGTATTTGAGTTCTGTCGCTTTTCAGCCGGCTGTCCTGGCCGGCCATTGTCTTTGGCCAGAGACTCCGCTTCAGCCCTGGAAGCTTTTTAGCCCGCGGTTATTTCGCCTCCAAAGTAGAGGGGCTGAAGTTCACGAAGCGGCCGGAAAGGCATGCTCACAGCTCGGGCCTCCCCTCCGCCTCTCCTGCGGGCTGTTGGAATGTTTCGCTTGTATGCCGATTCAGTTGGTTGCGTCCGAATTGCGGACATTCATCCTCCTTCTTCGGATTGAAGCGCTTTCTAAATAGTTCGATAACATCCGCTGGAGTCGCGTTGCCAGTCTCTCAAGCCGAAGCAGCAGCCTTGTTGCGCGCGCGTACTCTGAACCAGATCGGCGATCCTTCAAAGCCAAACGCGGCACGAATTTGATTCTCGAGAAAGCGCTCGAACGCAAAATGCAGTTTCACATCGCGATCGGTGAACAGCACAAACGTCGGCGGCGCGACGGCAGCCTGAGTCATGTAGAAGATCCTGACCCGCTTCGCCATGGGCACGGTCGCGCGCTGGAAATCAATCTTCTCAAGGAAGCGATTCATCTGGCCCGTGGACACGCGCTTGCGGCGCTCGGCCGCGACCTTCAGCACGGTATCGAGTACCCGCGGAACATTGCGCCCTTCCGCCGCGGAGATGAACAGCACCGGCGCGTATTGCAGATACTTCAGCACGGCGCGGAGTTGCCGCTCGAAGATGGCGCGATCGGCCGGTGGCTTGCCGTCTGTCCGGCGCGTGGTGACCAGGTCCCACTTGTTCACGACGATCACCACGCTGCGCCCGCTCTCGTGCGCGTAGCCGCCGATGGTAGCGTCCGATGCGGTAACCCCCTCGGTGGCATCGATGACCAGCACCGCCACATCCGCCGATTCCAGATGCTTCCGTGCCATCACCACGGAGAGCTTCTCGGCCATCAGCTTCGTCTTGCCTTTGCGGCGAATGCCAGCTGTGTCGACAATGCGCAGAGCCTTGCCCTTATAGTCGATCACTTCATCGACGGCATCTCGGGTTGTTCCAGCGATCGGCGATACGATCGCACGCGTCGTCCCCGTTAGCGCATTCAGCAGAGTCGATTTGCCCACATTGGGGCGGCCGATGATTGCAACCCGCGTCTCGTGTTGTTCGAACTCGCCATGCGTTCGATGCAGAGCCGGCTCCGACTCCTTCGACGCGGCCGATTCCACCGGAGAGGCCGTTTCCGAGGGCAACACATTGAATACTTCGTCCAGCAGCTCACCGATATTCTGGCCGTGTTCGGCGGAGATGGGGACGAGATTCCGGATGCCGATTCGGCGGAAGTTCTCCGCGGCCGCTCCCATGCTTTCCGTATCGATTTTGTTCACGGCAAGGAAGAGCGGTTTGCCGAGCCGCAGCAGCAGGCGAGCCAGGTCCAGATCGGGGGCAGCCAATTCAGTACGGCCATCGACGACCATCACGATGGCGTCGGCCTCCTCCAGCGCAAACCGCGCCTGGCGGAAAATTTCGGCCGGGATCACCGCCTCGTCATCGGGAAGAATGCCGCCCGTGTCGATGACTCGCGCCGTGCGCCCGGCCCAGCTGACTTCGCCATAGATGCGGTCGCGCGTGATGCCGGGCTCGTCGCCCACAATCGATCGCCGGGTGCCGGTGAGGCGGTTGAACAGCGTCGACTTGCCGACATTGGGACGCCCCACAATGGCAATGACGGGCTGGGTAGAGGTGCCCGCGGAAGCGCGATCCTGCTGCTCCGGGCGGTTGTCTTTCGGCGTTTCTTTGTGAGGAGCGGAGGGTCGGCGAGTCATTCCCTTCAATTATCAATGGCTCGCGCCAGCGCTGGAAAGCCGATGCAGCTTTGGACCCGGTGCCGCTCAGCTCACCGTCTCGGCGCTGTAACGCGCAATCAGCCCGGTTTTCACAGCATGGCGGTAAACGGCGGTGAAGGCGCGCGCCATCAGCAGGAGATAAACCACGGCTAACGCCGCGCCGATGGCCAGTGCTGTTCCAGCGACTCGATGCCCCATCAGAATTCCACGCATGCCTTCGAAGACGTAACTGGGCGGGATCAGCCGCGCCAGAGCCTGCATCCATCGGGGCAGCGTCGCCAGCGGATAAAAAACGCAGGCCAGCGGTGAGATAAAAGCCGGAATCGGCCAGATGAACCACTCCGCCGCCGGCCCGAAGCGCAGGACGAGAGCCGTCCCGAAAATCCCCAGCGATATGCCGAAGACGAACAGCACCAGCACGAACGCAGCGAGCAGAGCTCCATAGACCAGGAACGAAAGGCCAAAAATCGCAGTCGCGAGGACCACCATGACCACCAACCCCACGCTGCTCGTGGCAATGCTCGAGAGAATGAGCCCGCCCAGGTATTCAGAGACGGAAAGAGGCGAAGCAAACAGGTTCAGGAAATTGCGCGACCAGACGTCCTCGAGGAAGGCGGTCGTCACGCCCTGCATCACGCGTGCCATGAAGTCCCACAGCAGCACGGCGCCGAGCATGGCAGGAACAAAGTTGAATCGCGCGCCTGACACGGCGTTCAGGTAGCGCGTAATGAACCCCCAGAGCACGATGTCGATCGCCACCCATGCGAAGAGCGGCACAAAACGCGCAGGGCTGCCACGCAGCAGATAGAACTGGCGCAACAGCAGTGCCGCGGTTCTGCGCAGGAAAACCGGCATCACAGCTCCTCCTCAGCAGGACGGATGCTCAGCGGCTCGCGTGCAACGGCAACAAAAAGATCCTCGAGGGTCTCGCGTCCGTGCACCGCCGGCAGCCGCCGCGGATCGCCTTCCAGCAAAATCTTGCCGTGCGAGAGGAAGAGCACCCGGTGACAAACGTCGGTCACTTCCATCATGTTGTGCGAGGTCCAGAGCACCCCGACGTCGGTGCGCGCTGAGAATTCCCTGATCTCTGCGCGAATTTCGCGTGCGGTCGCCGGATCGAGCGATGCCGTCGGCTCATCCAGCAGCAGCAGACGCGGTTGGTTGAGCATCGCCTTGGCCAGCGCGACCCGCGTTTGCTCGCCGGAGGAAAGCACGCCGCACTTCGTGTCGCGAAAGCGCTGCAGACGGAACTCCGTCAGCACAACCTCCATGCGGTCACGCAAACCCGGCACCGCATAAAGCATGCCGAAGATGCGGAGATTCTGAGCGACGGTCAGGTTCCCCGGCAGCGGCGCATAGACGGCGGCAAAGTTCGTCCTGCCGAGCGCCTGCCGCCTGTGCCGCGCCAGATCGAAGCCATCGATCGTGATGGAACCGGAGGTAGGCTCCAGTACGCCGAGAATCATGTTGATGGTGGTTGTCTTGCCTGCGCCATTCGGGCCGAGCAGACCGAGGATCTCGTGGGGATCAACGGCAAAGGAGATGTTATCGACCGCCAGCGTCGTCCGATAGCTCTTGGATAGCTGGCGCACCGCCAGGATCGCCTGTGCTGAGCCATCAGATACGGCGGACGAATCTCCGGCTTGAGTCATCTGATGAGTGTTGCATCGGGAGGCATCGGGGGCAACCGAGGGCTGCCCCCAGCTCCGCGCACTAGCTGCCCAGGAACATTACGTGCACATAGGTGCCGAGGCGCGGATTGTACGCCAGATACCAACCTGGATCATCCGGATCGTCATACAGAACGATGTCGTCCGAGTCCCACAGCCATCCGTTGCAGTAGGCCACGTCGGCCGGCGCCACGCTGAAGTAGAAGCCGTTAAACCAGAAACGCCCGGGTCCGCCGCCGCCAAGTCGCCATACGTGACTGGCGCCGATGGCCCAGGGAAAGCGCCCATGTTCCCATGGATGGTCCATGTGGTAGTCCCCGCGATTGTCCCCAGGGTGACCAACCCAGCGTTGCGTGTCAGCGTCCACATGCGGCGCGACGGGGTGTCCGGGGCGATCCGCTTGGCCGCCCCGGGGCAGAGGTATGCGCGTCGTCGGTCCGCGCTGCGGAATGTAGCCGCCGCCAACCTGATGTTGTGGAGGCGCCTGGAAGTGCTGTCGGCCGGGCGCCACATCAGATTGCCCCCTTTGCGCCGGCTGCTGGTGTTCGCGTTGCGCCATCGCCGGTAAAGCCGTTAATGCGATGGCAACGATCATGGATCCGACGATTCGTTTCATGGCTCCCTCCGGATGCCCCTAAAGGCTCCAGACAATGCAGGGCCTGCGGACCGCATCGGGCCATCGAGATGCGGGCCCAAAATTATCCCGCCGGCATGCATCACTTCTGGAAACGCAGATCATGATACAGAAGTCGCGGTTTTCGACAGGCCAACGGCTCAGCCGGCGGAAACAGCAACCGTGGCGGTCGCCTTCCGCTCCCCCAGCAGCATTACGCTGACCGGGATCAGCGACAGATAACATCCGGCTGCAATCAGCAGCGTTACGTCAATTCCCAGCGACATGCTGAAGATAACCGCAAGCACAGACGCGAGGACGCCACTGGCTCCGTTGATGCCCCAGAACCATGGCGTCGGACGCGTATCTACGGCCTCGACCAATCGAAGGCCGGTCGGAAAGGCGAAACCCAGAAGACAACCGAGCGGCAGAATGGCGGCCAGGGTGACGCCGATGCGCACCACACGCTCCCGGTCAGTTGTGGCTTGAAACACCGCAGGGAGGATCTGTTCCATCGCCACCAGGTAACCGACAGCGCCGATGCCCCAGACGAACAGCGCTCGCCTGCTGCGCAGCTTGATCCGCTCGGAGACAAGGCTGCCAATCCCTGACGAAAGGATGAGGCTGAAGAGGCACACTCCCAACGAGTAAACAGGGTGGCCCAGATACACGCTGAAATATTCCAGCAGGGCAATCTCTGCGAGCATGAACCCCATCCCGATTAGCCCAAAGTAGAGGCTGCCGGTCACCACCAGGCTCCTTGGACACGCGCGAGCTGCGCCTCGCAGCGGCACGAGAATGGTGAGCACGACAGCGGCGATTGAAAGCGCCAGAATCAGCAGCAGGACTCCTGAGGCCATCAGGTTACCGGAGAGGCTGCCCGGGCGAATCCGGTGCGCAGCCATCATCCGCAACACCCAGACCACCTTGGGAATGTCGAGGATGCGAAGCTGATTGAAGAAGAACGGACGCCTGTCGGTGGGGACCGTCAGATCCAGATACGAAGAACTCAATGCAGCATTCAGATTCTGCAGATTGCGGCTCTCCACGGCCGTTCGCAGCAGTTGCGACGGTGCCGGGCGGTCGGGCGCAAGCAGAACCGTGAAGCCCATATTGCGGCTCGTATCGTTCAGCACCTGCAGCTGTCGCGGCGTGAAGGGCGATTTCGAGAGCACCAGGGTGGCAATATCGCCGGTACTAGCGACATACAAATGCGAACGCGCATCCTGGATGCCGGCGTCGAGCAGCGCCGCCGTGCCCAGGCCGATCATGCGCCCGGTCTCGTTTGCGTCGCCTCGGCTGTACCAGCGGCTGACTGCAAGGATGCCCTGGGGATTCAGAGCTTTCAGAAATGCGCGCCAGCCTTCGAGCGTGTAGAGACCGTTTTCGCTTAGGGTGAAAGCCCCGGCGCCCGTCGAGGCCCAGGTGTCGACCATGCTCATTTGCACCAGGTCGAATTTTTCGTGCGTTGCGGCGAACCAGCTACGCGCATCATCGACGTGCAGTTTGAGATTGGGAAGCTGATTCAGGTTCGTGAAACTGGCATACGCGGGCACGCGGGTATCGAGGTTGATAAAGATTGGGTTCAGTTCAACGCCGGTGATGTCCCCTACGCCGAAATAATGGGCGGTCAGGATGTCGCGCCCACCGCCGACTCCGATCACTGCGGACCGGTGGATTCCTGGAAGACGATAGGCCAATCCAACAATGTCATATTGCAGAAATGAAATGGAAGCTGGTGCGGCATCGTAATGAAACATCGCGGTAGCTGCCTCTCCGTCGATGTTCAGATTGACAAATGGCACCATCATGGGAGGCGCACTCGGAGAAGGTCCCCATAGCGGCGGAGTATCCGTTGTGCGCAGACCGGCGACAATGCGCGAATACGAATTCCACTTCTCGTAATTGCGGTCCTGCGGCGTTTCCATCTTCCCTTTGACCAGAACAGGCCGGAAACGCAGCGGCGATTCGGCGTTGATGATGGTCAGCAGAGTGAGAGCGACGACCAGCGGCCCGGGCGATCGGTACCATGCCTTCCCGCGGAAG
>DATGJK010000384.1:0-3059 GCA_035295245.1 Acidobacteriaceae bacterium | reverse complement strand
TATTCACCCACGTCGTTGCAAACTGATACGGCACTGACATCGGAGCAATTCAGACAGCCGAGAAAAGTTTTGTGCCCCTCCCCGCCAAATAGCAGGAGAGCCTTCGAGGACTGGGCGCTGGCTGGCATTCCAAGACAAACCACGATTGTTCCGGTTATCCCGACGCTCACAATGAAAAGCAGAGAAGCAAGCGAGAATGATTTCATGCCGCGTATAGTCACAGGAACACTGCGCACGGTGCAATCACAAGATCGGGGCAGTTTCCCGCCAGTTAGTCACCACAGCGTCACCAGAAAAGCGACGCCCAATTATTGACCCGGCTAAACATTTTGCTTTGTTGGCGTCCCCGACGGGATTTGAACCCGTGTTATCGCCGTGAAAGGGCGGTGTCCTGGGCCGGGCTAGACGACGGGGACGCTCCGATGGGCGCGCCAGAACGGCGCTGCCGCACAAGGGTGGCCAATTCCGACTCTACCAGGCGCTCCCGGCAAAGTCAAAGCAGCAGCATGCTTTCCCCGCACCCTGCTCCGCCGATCCGACAGCCCAACCCGCTCGCGGCCCGGCTCGCGAACCCGGCTGACTCGCTGCGCTTCCCATGCAGTACGCTGAACCTGCATGCGCCGCTTCCGCCACCTCGACCTGCTCACCATCGCATTCGTCGTGGTGCTGCTCGTCTCCAACCTCGTCGGCCAGAAGATCTGCCAGATCGGCCCGCTCAAGGTCAGCGGAGCGCAGTTGCTCTTCCCCATCACCTACATCTGCGGCGACATCTTCACCGAAGTCTACGGATACGCCGCCTCGCGCCGCGCTATCTGGATCGGCTTCTTTGCCATGGCACTGCTCTCCGTCATGGGCGAAGTCGCCGTCGCGCTGCCGCCCGCGCCGGGATGGCCCAACCAGCAGGCCTTCGCCACCGTCTTCGGACTCGTGCCGCGCTTCGCCGTCGCCAGCCTCATCGCCTACTGGGCCGGGGAGTTCACCAACTCCTTCACGCTCGCGAAAATGAAGCTCCTCACCCGCGGCCGCTGGCTCTGGACCCGCACCATCGGTTCCACCGTCACCGGCCAGGCCGTCGATACTGCGCTCGTCATCGTCATCGCCTTCGCCGGATACACCTCGTGGTCCACCATGGGCATCATGATTCTCTCCTCGTACCTGACCAAGGTGGTCTACGAGACGCTGGCCACACCCCTCACCTACCTGGTCGTCGCCTGGCTCAAGCGCGTCGAAGGCGTCGATGCCTTCGATGAGCACACCAACTTCAGTCCCTTCGCGCTCGCGCCCGCGTCTCCGGATTGCAGCGCCGAATCGTAGCCTGAGCCGTATTTCCACGGCGCAGGATGACCCATTTCCGCCATCGGACCGCGGCATCGAATACAGATATAATCATCTCGTCCCCAGCCGAAAGGAGCAGGCATTTCATGCCCATTCAGCCCACCGCCAAAATCTGGCATAACGGCAATCTCATTCCATGGGAAAAGGCCACCATCCACGTCATGAGCCACGTGGTGCACTACGGCTCTTCTGTTTTCGAAGGCATCCGCTGCTACGGCCAGCCTCAGGGCGCAGCCGTTTTCCGCCTGCCTGAGCACATGCAGCGCCTGCTCGATTCGGCGCGCATCTATCGCATGACCCTGCCCTGGTCGCTGGACCAGCTCTCCTCGGCCGTCGTGGAACTCGTCGAGGCCAACGGTGTCGCCCCCTGCTACATCCGCCCCATCGCCCTGCGCGGTTACGGCGAATTGGGCGTGAACCCCAAAGCCGCGCCCATCGAGGTCTACATCGCGAATTACCCCTGGGGGAAATACGTCGCCGGCGACGCCGCCGATGTCTGCATCTCCTCCTGGCACCGTCTCGCGCCGAACACCATGCCCTCGCTCGCCAAGGCCGGCGCCAATTACATGAACTCGCAGCTCATCCGCATGGAAGCCGACAGCAACGGCTATGCCGAGGGCATCGCTCTCGACGTCTTCGGATATCTCTCCGAAGGCTCCGGCGAGAACCTCTTCCTCGTGCGCAACGGCGTGCTCTACACCTCGCCGCTGTCCAGTTCCGTCCTCTCCGGCATCACGCGCGATTCCGTGCTCACGCTGGCGCGCCACTTCGGCATCCCGGTCGTCGAAAAGCAGATCCCTCGCGAGATGATCTACATCGCCGACGAGGTCTTTTTCACGGGCACCGCCGCCGAAGTCACGCCCATCCGCTCCGTCGATCGCATCACCATCGCCGACGGCAACGTCGGCCCGATCACGCAGCAGCTCAAGGACGAGTTCATGGGCATCGCCAACGGCCTCAAGCCGGACCGCTTCGGCTGGCTCACTCCGGTGCGCGTCAACACTGAGCAGCCGGTCACGGCGTAACCTTCACCAACCTCACCTCAGGCCCGGCGGCATCCCGCCGGGCTTTTGCTTTTTCTCAGCGCCAGGTGGGATGGTAATCTCCAGGATTCTCCCCCGCTTTCAGCTCTCGGAATGTCACCACCACGTCCACCGTGTGCGTCTCCGGCCGTGCGTGATATTCGTACATCGCTACCATGCGCCTCAGCCGCTCCTGCACCGCCAGCTGATCGGCGCGTGCGCTCGCGTATTTACCGAGCCATTGCGGCGGCATGTTCTCCTCGAAAACGGCCCCTTGCGGAAGCTGCCAATAACGCCGCACCTCGTTTTCCTGCCGCTTGTTGAGCCCCACCAGCGTGAGCATCCCCATGTGATAGACCGGCCCCGGATCTACCTTGAACGTGTACGCGACCGTGTGCCTCGCCTGATTCAGCGCTGCCCCGGCATTTGCGGTCGCCTCCAGGTACCCGTTCTGTTTCCAGCGATCCGTCAGCATCTTCAGCGCCTCAGCCACGCGCGCGTCATCCGCCACATCGCCGGCATGAATTTTTGCGTGCGCCGCAAAATACGCAGTCGTCGTCATCCTGTCCCCGTCGAATCGCACGCTCGACACCGTGTACGCCGGCCCTTCGCTTCCGATCGTCGCCGTCAGCGGCACCAGGATCTTCCCGTCCACCACCTTCGGCGGGCCCCACGTGGGCCCAGCCATCTCCACGCTGAGAA
>DATGJK010000383.1:0-4183 GCA_035295245.1 Acidobacteriaceae bacterium | reverse complement strand
GAAGAGGCGTGGAATGCGTCCGTGAATGCTGTGGAGAAGGATCTTTCAGCGTTCGAGCAACTGATTGGGGAGCCCTCTACGAATTTTTACGCTGCGATTCCGTGGGGCGAGGGGCAGACCATTTTGCGGGAGGTGCTGCTTGCGGGGCAGCACACGAGCTATCACCTGGGGCAGCTGGTTTCGCTACGGCGGGAACTGGGGGCGTGGAAGGAGTAACCGGACGCGCTTCGCTCAACGGAGCAAGAGCTGACGTGCTCTCCAGCCTCTTCACGCGCGGCGGCATTGATCTCGCCTTGCAGGCGACTAGCTGCGGGATTCGACGGCTGCGCGGAAGGCAGGATGATCGCCGTCCGCGAGATGGGCCGGGAAACCGATGGTGACGCGGGTTCCGCGCCCAGGCTGGCTGCGAATGTCGAAGAGGGCAGCGTCGCCGTAGAGCACCTGCAGGCGCTCGCGGACGTTCTTCATGCCGATGCCGGTTCCCTGCAGGACGCCACTGGAGTGGGCGCGGCCCGGTGCAATGCCCACGCCATCGTCCTCGACTTCAATGATGAGACGCGCGCCGTCAAGGCGACTGCGAAGAGTGATGATGCCGCCGGAAATCCGCGGCTCGAGTCCGTGCTTGATGCTGTTCTCGACCAGAGGCTGCAAGAGCATGGTGGGGACCGGCACTTCCAGAGTGGCGGGATCGATTTCCTTGACGACCTTCAGCTTTTCCGCGCCAAAGCGGACGATTTCGATGGAGAGATAGTCCTCGGTGGTCGCCAGCTCTTCGCGAAACGGAATGAAGGCGTCATGTTCGTGCAGTCTTCGGCGCAGAATGTTAGCAAGCTTGACGATGAGGTCGCGGGCCTGGTCCGGGCGGAAGCGCACCAGCGAAGCGATGGAGTTGAGGGTGTTGAAGAGGAAGTGCGGATTGATTTGCCGGTGCAGCGCATCGAGCCGGGCTTCCAGCAGGAGACGTTTCTGCTCTTCGAGGGAGCGCTCAATGCGAATCGCGTTCCAGATCTTGAGGGGAATGCCGACCACCATGGCGGCGGAGGCCCAGATGGCGAGGCGGATGATCCACTGATCGGTAACCAGAGCGAAGAGGCGGTGCGGATACTCGCGGTGCGCCGACTCGCGGATGATCTCCATGGCGATGATGAGGAAGAGCAGAAGGATCTGGCGGTCGATGCGGGGACGGCGAAGATTGCGGCGAATCCAGCGGTAGAGGCTGAGATCGACGAAAGGCGAGAAGGACCAGACATCCTCCTTGTCGACGAAGGTGCCATAGACGCCGGCAGCAACAGCGACGGCAAGCAGGAAGGGCAGACTCAGGTACTCGTGAAACAGCATGGCGGGAAGCGAGAGCACCAGAGCGCCCAGGACCGCTGAGCCAGGTCCGACGAGAATGCCGAGGAGGATGGTGGTTTCGAAGGAGATGTCGGCGCCGAGGAAGTTAGGAACCGTGACACGGAAATAGACGCCCAGGCCGAGGGGAATGCAGATGAAGGCCAGCAAGCCCAGAGTTTGTCCGGCGTTGCGCTCATCGCTCAGCAGCAAGCGCTGGAATGTGCGCGAGCGAGCCAGCGCCGCCGCGACCGCCGCGGCGACACCCAGCTTGATCAGCAGGGTGATGAGGATGAGCCTGGGTTCCAGCACGTGTTTAGACTACAGCCCGTAGCCGATAGGGGATAGCCCCAGCGACTCGGCACGGGGCCGAAGACACGGCCGGCTGAGGCGGCAGTCCACAGGGCTCCAGTGGGCGATCAGGGCCAGCGGCGGGCCGCGGCACGGAGGGCTTCTATAATCAATCGTATGGCCATCGAATCGGTGCGCAAGGTTGCCGACGCCGACTTTCCGACGCGCTGGGGGCATTTCCGCATTTTGGGCTTCGAAGGTTTGTACACCGCTCCGGGCGGGGATGGATGCAGGGCAAAGCCGGAGCCGGAAGAAGCCGTAGCCCTGGTCATGGGCGATGTGCTGGCCGTGACGCCGCTGGTGCGTATCCACTCACAGTGCCTGACGGGCGACGTCTTCCATTCGCTGCGCTGCGACTGCCGTCTGCAACTGGAGTTGGCGCTGAAAAAGATTGCCGAGGCGGGTGCGGGCATTTTGATTTATGAGCAGCAGGAGGGGCGCGGCATCGGGCTGATGGCGAAGCTGCGCGCTTATGAACTGCAGGATCAGGGTCTGGACACCGTCGAGGCGAATCTGAAGCTTGGGTTTCGTGCTGACTGCCGGGAATTCGAAATGCCGGGCGAGATTCTTCGCCAACTTGGCGTCACGTCGGTGCGGCTGATCACGAACAATCCGGATAAGGTGGCCGCTCTCGAACAGGCCGGGATCAGGGTGGTGGAGCGCGTGTCGGCTGAAGTGCCTCCGCAGGAGAGCTTCGAGCAATACCTGCGAGTGAAGCAGGAGAAGATGGGACACATCTTCGAAACCCTGCCCAACGTCGACGAGATCAGTCGATAGTCTGCGCTATCGAAGGTCCACGTCGACCCCGTGGCCGGAATCGGGAATCGTGAGCGAGATCAGTTTCCCGGAGCGGGTCACGGGGATTTCGCGGCCCTGGATGAGCGCCGCGGAGCTGGTCGTACCGGCACCGTAAATTTCCAGACGGATTTCCTTCCACCAGGCGGCGTAGCTTCCCTCGTGACGTCCGATGTGTATGGTGAGGCGGTCGCTGGAGCGATCGCAGGCGAACTGCATGCGCAGGAACTCGCCGCGTTGATACGCGAGCGATCTGCCATCGTCGAGATAGAGGCTGCCGCTGCAGGACTGGCCTGCATAGACACGGAGCGTCAGGGGCCCGTTTGGCACTTCGTTCGTGCTCTGGACGAGCGGCTGCATGGGGAGAATCGCGCCTCCGCGGACAAAGACGGGCAGCGTCGCGATCTCCGGCTTGACGGGCAGGGTGAGAGGAACACGGGCAGCGGGGTTCGTGTTCACGCCGGCTGGCTCCTGTGACGCCGGCATGCCGACTTTGTCGCCAGTCCAGAAGTCATACCAGTCTGGCGAGGGGAACTCGACGGAATAGGTGTCCACCAAATCGGAGAAGGGCGAGGGCGCGACGAGAAGGTCGGGACCGAAAAGGAACTCCGCGGATGCGGGAATGTCCAGGTCGATGGGATGGCGGTCGGGCATCGCGTCCGGGAATTCGAGGAAGAGCGGCCGCACGATTGGCAGGCCAGTGCGGCTGGCCTCCTCCGCGACGGTATAGAGGTAGGGCATCAGGCGGTAGCGCGTCTCGATAAAGCGACGCCGGATCGCTTCCTGCTGGGGACCGTTGACCCAGGGCTCCTGCATCGCGCTGCCTTTCTCGGTGTGGTCGCGATCGATCGGCTGGAAGGCAGCAATTTCAAACCATTTGGTCAGCAGGTCGGCGGTGGGGGATCCCGCATAGCCGCCCACATCGGCTCCGGAGAAAGCAAAGCCACTCAGGCCGAGGTTCTCCAGCATGGGCGTGGTCATGCGCAGATGGTTCCAGGTGCTGCTGTTGTCGCCGGTCCACGTAGCGGCGTAGCGCTGGCCGCCGGCATACGATGCGCGGGTGAGAACGAAGGGGCGCTGATCGGGTTTGAGGGCCAGCAGCCCTTCAAAGGTGCCGCGGGAATTCTGCATCCCGAAGATATTGTGGATCTCAGCGTGCGTCGCGGTGCGGGTGACGAAGCCCGGTTCATCGATGCGATGCACGACATCAAGCGGCATGGTTTTCGTCGGCGAGTCGAAAACGGAGGGCTCGTTCATGTCGTTCCAGAAGCCCGCGATGCCCATGCCGTAGAAATTCCGATACAGATTACCCCACCAGGCTCGCGTCTTCTGCCGGGTGAAGTCGGGAAAGACGCTCGGCCCGGGCCAGACAACGCCTGAGTAGACGCTGCCGTCGGGATTCTTTACGAATTCATCGTTGGCGAGGCCGCTGTCATACGGGGGATATCCGTGATCGGGATACTTGGCGATGTGCAGGTCGGTGATGGCGATGACGTGAAAGTTCTCGGCGTTGAGTTTCGAAATCATGCCGGCGAAATCGGGGAAGCGCTCACGGTCCACGGTGAAGGGGCGGTTGTGGTCCTGGTAGTCGATGTCCAGATAGATTGCGTCGACCGGAATGTGGTCGGCCCGGAGGTGCGAGGCGATGTCGAGCACCTGCGACTGCGGGTAATAGCTGTAGCGGGACTGCTGATACCCAAGCGAC
>DATGJK010000382.1:0-11127 GCA_035295245.1 Acidobacteriaceae bacterium | reverse complement strand
CGGGGCTATTGCGGGGTCGCCGTTAAGCCACTCGGAGCCGCCGGAGGCGTGGCCGACGCAGCGGGAGCCGCGGGCGAGGCTGCGGTGTTCGGGTTCTTAGAAAAGAAGTGGTAGCAGCCCTCATTGACCTGGTCGGCGACGTTGCCGCCGTAACCGCCGGAGGAATTCTGAATGATCTTGAGGTCGAAGGGAAAGCCTGCGTTCTTAAACGCGTGGTATTCGTTGGTCAGCAGGTTGAGGGAGTGGTCGGGGTCCTGATCGCCGACCCAGACCTGAAACGGCTCTTTGCGCTGGGCGTGCTGGAAGAGGCTGTAATTGGAGGGGTCCAGAATGGCCCGGTGAACGCAGGTTGAGCCCCAGAACTGAGAGTCGAAGAGGCCGAGCGCCATGGCGTAGACGCCGCCGCTGTCTTCGCCGAAGAGGAAGACGCGCTGCGGATCGATGGGATGCATCTTGTTGACCTCGGCGACGACTGCATGCAGGTAGTTGGGGCCGTCGACGGTGGAATTCCACATGGTATTGCTGAGGCTTTCCGGGGCGATGATAACGAAGCCCTCGTGCGAGGCGAAGTCGTGCCACATGCCAATGACGTCCGTTGCCCATCCGCCCTGGGCGTGCAAAAGGACGACGGCCGGCAGAGGCTTGTTGGCGTCAGTGGCTGTGGGTATCTGGTAGTAGTAGGTCCGATCCTTACCGTCAAAGCTGAACGATTTGTGCTCGACTTTGTCTTTCGACTTGGCAAATCCGGGCAGGACGGTGGCAAAACTCAGAACAAGTGCAGTCAACAGCAAGCCGGTGCGTCGCATGGGCAAACTCCAGAAAGGAACAGCGTGAGATTCGTCGCCATTATCTACGCTGGCGCGGCGGGGCGTAAAGAGTACGCGCGCGGGGCCACGAGGCGCGGTGTCCCGGTACAATCCTGATAATCTCGATGAAAATGCCCTCGCTGAGCGCGATCTGGAAGATCTTTCGGAAAAAGGAAAACGGCCAGCAGCGGGAGCGGGCGACCGTGCTGACGGGGCCGCGCGTTCCGCGGAGCTCCAGCGGGTGGCAAGCCCTGCAGAAGTTTCTGCGCGACGAGCAGGGGCTGCGGATCCTGGATATTGGGCCGACCTCATCGCAGAACATTAACTTCCTGACGAATCTCGGCCACAGCGTGTACATGGCCGATCTCGTTCACGAGGCGATCAAGGGAGGCTGGCAAATCCCTGCCAGCGCGCCCGGAGAGCCGCCCGGCTTCAACGTGGAGGGATTCTTCGATCACAACCCCGCCTTCCAGCCGGGGCGGGAGTTCGACGTGGTGCTGCTGTGGGCGACGCTCGACTATGTGCCGGAGGCGCTGGTGAAGCCGCTGATCAGCCGCCTGAAGGACGTCACGCGGCGCGGGGGCAAGGTGCTGGCCGCGTTTCACTCCAAAGCGCAGGGCCCGTGGACCGCTTATTGCCGCTATCACCTGACGGAAGGTCCAGACGTGGAAATGCAGGAGTCAGAGCACTTTCCGATCCAGCGCGTTTACACGAACCGCAAGATCGAGCAGCTCTTTGATGGCTTCACGAACAGCCGCTTCTTCCTCGCCAAGGACAATCTGTACGAAGTGCTGCTCACCCGGTAGTGTTACGTGCCGGTATCCGTGGTCCCGGATCGTAATGCACACTCGTAACCGGGTTGATTACGTGACTCCGTTGTATTCGCAGGCACTTCCCAAAATGTTGCATTTGCAGACAGTTGCTACCCAGCTAAGGTTGTGCCAGGTATGTCTGCTGATCCTGGAGATTTCTCGAGCGACCTGAGGCTGGAGTTGCCGCGCCGGGCGCCTGCCCGACCGGCGAAACCCATCGCCCGCGAGGTGCGTCCCGGCGGCCTGCGGGCCACAGGATGGGTCTATACGCTCGGCCTGGAAGAGGAAAAACAGTGCACGGTGGAGGAGGACCCACCGCCGCAAATCGTGACGCTGATCGCGCTATGGGAATTCTGCCGGATGCTGCTCCTGGCTCCGATTTTTGGCGCGATCCTGATTCATCACCACGGGCAATGGAACGCCTGGTACTTCTGGCGGATCTACTTCGTTGCCTCGAATGGCGGCTACAGCATTTCGTGGATGACCGCGGTGAGCTTCTTCTACAGCCTCACCATGGGCATCCTCATCTGGAACTGCGTCAAGTGGAGCCGCTGGGTCCTGGTTGGGACCTCGCTTTATTCGGCTCTGCTGCTGGGGCGGTTTCTTTATCTGTTCTCCGATTACCTGCCGAGCCTGGGCAACGCCGCCGCCGCCGGATTGAGCTTCCTGCAAGGGTCTGCCTGGGTTCTGATTGTTCTGGACGTGATCATTGCAACGGGACTGGCGTTTGCGCCGGGCGTCGCCGATGCCTTCAACCAGGAGAAGCCGATCCAGCCGTCTGCGCCGCCGGTGAAGGGGATCGCGACCGCTGCCCAGCCTCAGGTCGTGGTAGCCAAGCGGTAACGACCCGCCCGGCCCGTTACTGAAGTCCTGCCCGTCGGTGAAAATCAGTACTTCTCAGGTAACTGCCTCCGGCGGTACATTGATCGCAGGATGGCAGTCGACTCCGAAAAGATCAGTGACAGCCTTCAGTTGCCGGAAGACGCCCCGTCGCGCGCGGATTCCTGGGGGCTGGACGACGGGCTGCGGGCTGCGCTGAAGAAGAAGGCCGGCGAGGAGGATGAGCCGGCAGAGGGCGAACTGCGCGAGGGATGTCCGGAACTGGTGGCGCTGATCGCGCTGTTTCTGTTCTGCCGCGCCATGGGTCTGGCCATCATTTTGGCGGAATCGCTGTTTCACCCGCACCCGGAGTGGGCCACGCGCAATGGGTTTCAGCTGTTCTTCTTTCTGTCAGACGGGGGAACCCATATTTCATGGATGGCGCTGGTCAGCATTGCCTACGCCGTCGTGATCGGCGCAGCCATGCTGTGGCGGGCGCGCTGGGCGCGCACTGTGCTGATGGCCACGTCGGTGCTTTCCATCCTGCGGATTGCGGTTCTCCTGGATATGTCGGCGATTATCAACCCGGTGATGCCTCCACTGTGGATTGCGGACGCGGATTCGCTGCGCGCGGGCTGCTATGCGCTGGTGGGGCTGAATGCCACGATCGTACTGTGTCTGCTGTACGCGCCGGGCATGACCTCGTGGTTCAGCAAGGAAGAAAAGCAAGCGGCCAAAGCTTCTGCGCGAGTCTAACTGGGTTGCTCTACTTATTCGCCACTTATTCAAATATTTACTTGGCAGACCGAGAGGGCTTCGTCTAGAGTTGGCAAACTTATGGCCAACGAACGCGACACCTTTATCAGCAGCGGGCTGCGTCTGGAGAGTGCGGCTCCGCCGGCAGGCACCCCTGGACGTCCCGATGGATTGCGGGCCGGGCTGCGAAGCCCCGCCACCAAAAAGGAAGAAGCAGCCCCCGCCGCGGCAACGAACGATCGTCCGGGGCTGGTGACAATCGTCGGGATTTACGAATTCTGCCGGGCCGCGATCGTAGGCACTGTCTTCGCGATGTTTCTGATGAACCCCGATGCGCACTTAGCATCGCGAACCTTCTGGCAGGTGTTTTTCGTTGTTTCGAACGGCTCGCTGCGCGTGAGCTACTTCACTCCGATCAGCTTCTGCTACGGCCTGGCGATCGGGCTGGCCCTGTTCTTCCGGGTCGACTGGGGGCGCCGGATTCTGATTGCCACCTCAGCCTGGACGGTATTTCGGCTGGTGCGCTTTCTGGCCGTGTACTCGACGCTCAGCGCGAGCATGAGCAGCAATCCGGCGGCGACGGACGGACTCGAGTTTCTGAAAACCTGTGTGTATATGCTAGTGGCGGTGAATGGGATCATCGGCTTGTGCATGGCGTTCGGTCCGGGCGTGACGGAATGGTTTCACAAGCGGGCCTGATCGAGGCCGAACCGCACAAGCTCGGGACTCGCGTGCTATCCTTCCGCTTCTTTGATTTCGGAGGAAATGCACGATGTTCGCACGCTGCCGCCGTACCTCTGTACTGCTGCTGATCGCCGCTTTACCGCTGTTCGCCGCTGACAAGAAAAAGCCTGCTGCGGAGCCGGCCGCGGCTGCGGCGAATCCATGGGATGAGCCTCAGCCCGCCCTGGAAAAGCTGGACCTGACGATGTACAACCGCATCCGCGAGGAAGGGCTGCAGCACTCGCATGTGATGGAGTATGCCTCGGCGCTGACCGACGATATCGGTCCGCGCCTGACGGGGTCGCCGAACATGGCGAAAGCGAATGCCTGGACGCGCGATCAGTTCACCGCGATGGGATGCGCGAACGCGCACCTCGAGGACTGGGGCGAGTTCGGCATCGGCTGGCAGCAACTCAATACGTGGGTGCGCATGACTGCGCCCGACACGGCGGTTTTTATCGCGCAGGCAACGCCGTGGTCGCCCGCAACCAATGGGCCTGTGACCGGCGACGCAGTCAACGTGAACATCCAGGACGACAAGGACTTCGACAAGTACCGCGGCAAGCTCGAGGGCAAGATCGTTATGCTGGGCGAGATGCGCCGGGTGCCGCCGGTGGAGAAGCCACTGTTCACGCGGCTGACGGATCAGGAACTCGAAGAGCTGTCTCACTATGAGATCAATGAACGGAGCGGGGGCATTCCGCCGGAGCGTCTGCGCCTGTATCTGCAGCGGATGCGGATGGTCGACAAGATTGCGCAGTTTCTGGCCGACGAGAAGGTGGCGGGCGTGATCGTGCCCAGCCGCGACGGAGGCGACGGCGGCGGGTCGGGCGGCACATTCTTCGACGACAACGGGGCGGCGCTGGGCCGGACGCCTTACATCCGCGGCCATGAGGTGAAGGTGCCGGTCGTGGTGACGGCCATTGAGAACTACGGGCGCGTGTTCCGGCTGCTGCAGGCGCACGTGCCGGTACAGATCCAGATGGACGTGGAGACGAAGTTCACCGGCGATCACGAGCATGGGTTCGACACGGTGGCCGAGATTCCCGGCACCGATCCGAATCTGAAGGACCAGATCGTGATGGTGGGCGGGCACCTCGACAGCTGGATTGCCGGCACCGGGGCGACGGACAACGGCGCGGGCTCGGTGGTGGCCATGGAGGTGATGCGTATCCTGAGCTCGCTGCACGTGCAGCCGCGGCGGACGATCCGCGTGGCGCTGTGGAGCGGCGAAGAAGAGGGCCTCTTCGGTTCGCGTGGCTACGTGCACGACCACTTTGGATTCGCGCCGCTATCGACCGCGCCCGACCAGATGGCCTTGCCGGAGTTCCTGCGGCGCGCGGCGGGCCCGCTGCAACTGAAGCCTGAGCAGCGGCTGGTCTCTGGGTACTTCAACCTCGACAATGGATCAGGCCGGATTCGCGGCGTGTATCTGCAGGAAAACGCGGCGGAGGCGCCGATTTTCGCGCAGTGGATCGCGCCGCTGAAGGATCTGGGCGTGACCACGCTGACCATGCGCAACACGGGCGGGACGGATCATCTTTCGTTTGACGCGGTCGGCATTCCCGGCTTCCAGTTCATTCAGGATCCGCTGGACTACGAGACGCGCACCCACCACAGCAACATGGACGTTTACGAAGAGCTGCAGGCCAGCGACCTGAAGCAGGCTGCGGTGGTGGAGGCAATCTTCGTTTACAACGCGGCGATGCGCGACCAGATGCTGCCGCGCAAGCCTTTGCCGCATCCGGAACTGCGGGAGCAGGAGAATGCGCCGCTGAAGAATCTTTTCCCGGACGCGAAAGAGTAGGGTCGAGGGGACAGGGTGGAGGGTGTAAATTCTTTAGGCTTCAGTGAATCTTTCTGTACTCTGCACCTAAGACCCTCTCCGATTAGCCTCCGTGAGCGTCGCACTGCATTACTCCGAGATAGGCACGGAAGGGGCCGATTTCGTCGCGGACCTGATATGCCATGACGCGGGCCATCTGATGCAGGTGGTTCAGGTCATGCGCGGCCCAGGTGGTCAGCAGCTCCGATAATGTAACCGGGCCCAGGGCTGGGTGGCGGCCGCGCTTCTCGAGGTCTGCGGGACTGAGTTCCCAGTGCCGCACCTCGCCGAGATTCGCTGCCCGGCGCAGCGCGAATTCATCGAGGAGTTGCGACAGGGTTTTCCCGGCGACGAGCTTCCTGTGTCCCTGACGGTCGAACGGATCGAAAGGGCGGCTCTCGCCGTCCGAGAGAATGCGCCGCGCCCGCGGCATCCAGTCATCGATTTCGCAGTGGATCAGATGGCCAACGATGTCGTACGCACTCCAGGTCTGTTCGCCTTCGTTACGGAGGGTCCAGAAATCGGGCAAGTCACGAAGGAGCGCGTCCAGAGTGGCAGGCGTTCGAGAGAGCAGGGCTACGGTGTCGTCCAGGTGGGTCATGGAGGACCTTTCTTAGGGATGCGAGGCCATCGGTCTGGGTGCGGAAAGCTTCGGCACCTCGGCTTACTCGTCCAGAGGAGGAGAGGGCTGCGCGTAATAGCCGGGTCGGTAGCGGAGCACGTCGGAATCAGCGTGCGGGGCTGAGCCGGGCTTGAGGGCAACATGGATGCGGCGGAAATCCGAAGCAGAGCGACGAGCCACCGGATAATAGCCGATCAGATATTGGGTGCGCAGGTCTTCGGATATCTGGGCGAAGGCGTCGGCAAGGTCGCCATAAGTCGCGTAGTAATACTTACCACCGGTCCCCTGCGAGAGCGTGATCAGCGCGTGTTCGCCGCCGGTGTCGCGTCCGGCATCGTTGAGGATGGGCAGGTCGATGAGGCTGTACACCATAACTTCGCTGCGAATCGCCTGGTCCAGCGCCTCGTCGTAGTCAACGCCGCTGACGGTGTTGCCGCCATCGGAGATAATGACCAGCACCTTGCGGCCGTGCTGGGGCGCCAGCCGCTGCGAGGCGAGATAGACGGCGTTGTAGAGCGCGGTTGCCGGTCCGGTGCTCAGGTTGCTGAGTCCCTCATCGAGCCGGCGGAGGTCGGAGGTGAAGGGCACCATCTCGCGCACGTCGGAGTTGAAGTCGATGAGATCGACGTGATCGACGGGGCGCATCAGGGCGCGCAGAAAATCATGGGCCGCATGCCTCTCGATGTCGAGATCCTTGCGCACAGAGCCGCTGGTATCGATGGCCAGCACCAGGGAGAGCGGCATGTCCGTCTGCCGCTCGAAGTAGGCGATCTTCTGCGGCACGCCGTCTTCCGTGAGCAGGAAATCGTTCTGTTTGAGGCCGCCGATGGGCGCGCCCTGCTCGTCAGTCACGTTGACGAAGACATTGACCAGGCGGACGTTCACCTTGTAAGGCGGAATGTTGCCGAGCGGCGCAGGATTCTGCTGGGCCAATGCCGGAACCGCAGTGGCCAAAGCCAGCGACAGCGCCGCGATGGGGCCCACGGATTTCACCGGGTGCGCTCCGTGGAGTCCGGTGGCGCAGCTTCGGGCCTGAGGCGGTCCGGGAATGGCTCACCGTCGGCCCAGACCGCTCCATCCTCGAAGAATTCTTTCTTCCAGATGGGCACCGTCTGCTTGAGGGTGTCGATGAGCCAGCGGCAGGCGTCGAAGGCCGCTGCGCGGTGCGCCGAGAAGACGGCGATCAGGACGCTCGATTCGCCAATTTCCAGATGGCCGAGGCGATGGACGAGCGCGACATTGCGGACGGCGAACCGCTCGCGGACTTCGGCCGCCAGCTCTTGCATCTTGCGCAGCGCCATGGGCTCGTAGGCCTCGTATTCGAGATAGCGGGTGGCGCGTCCGCGGCTGTGATTACGCACGATGCCGTCGAAGATGGCGATGGCTCCATCCTCGGGGCGCTGGAGCGGGGGAATGATATCGTGGGGAACGATGCGGTCGTAGACGATGCGGACGTGTGGGGAGTCCGGCTGAGACTCGGGGGGCGGGTCGCCTGCCCCGCCGCTGACCGGCGGGAGCAGCGCCACCTCGTCGCCCTCGCGCAGCGCGTGGCCGGCGGTGACGTATTCCTGGTTCACGGCTACGGCGATCGACGGCCAGGGAAAGCCGGGGACCATGGTCCGGCAGCGCTCCAGCAGGTCGGCGACGGTCGCGCCCGGTGGCACCTCCAGCGAATCGCCGGGGGGCAGCAGGTCGCGCAACATTCCGAAGGCAAGCAGGCTCACGCGCATCGAAACCATATTAACGGGCCGATTCTCCCCTGGTTGGACGATGGCCGGGCGGCGATGAAAGCGCACCGGAGCCGGGTCGCGGTGGCGACGATCTGGTCCACCGAAATTCGATCCCTTGACGCGGTAAGATGACGTAGGTTCGCAGCACGTTGAGCCCTGGAGGCATTCCCCGGATGGTATCCCCGCTCTCACCGGGTCCGCGCGACACTGAAACCCGCCGCGTACTCTTTCCTCGCGAAATCGACGAGATCAAACCCATCCGGACCACAAAGAAAGAGGAGTTGCCGCCCACGCTGGGTTCACGGACGCGCTCCATGACGCTGGTGATGGCGGCGCTGGGGCTGGCGACTTTTGTCGTGCCGCTGGTGGCGACGAGCGTTCCCGTTCTGGGGCGAACGCAGTGGTCGGCGCTCACGGTTTTGCAGGGGTTGGTGGGCGGCAGCCTGCCGGCCGGCGTGAACCTGTCGCCTGAGGATTTTCACGCGTTGTACAAGCTGATCTATCTCGATTCGTTCCTGTTCGGAGCGATGTTCATGTATGCGGCGCTGATCGTGATTTTGGTTTCGGCGCTGCGGACGGCCACCCGGCTGGTGATCGGTTTTACGGCGGGGCTGGGTGCCCTGTCGGCGTTGCTGGAGATGCGCGGCTACGCCGATTTTCAGCTGGCAATCTTCGGGGGGACGCCGCAGGCGCTGGGTGGCGCCCACGTGGAGGGCTTTACGTGGTGCCTGGTGATGCTGGCTGTGATGGGACTCATCCTGGCAATTGTGACCGTCAAAGAACTTGAGGGAGTACCTTCGTAGCAGCCTCCGGGCAATTCAATCCGGCACAGGAGCGCGCGATGGGCTATATCGACAAGACGCTGGTTCCGGGCGAGCACGTCGTCTACGAAACCCGCCTGCACTGGTTCGTGATGCTTGGCCATTTTGTGATTGGGCTGGCGCTGATCGGGATCGGCATTTTCCTGGCAGTCTACGCGGACGAGCATCAGGAGATGACAGCGGGCAGCCTGCACGCGTTTTACTGGGGCGCGCTGGCGGCCGCGGCGATCGGGATCGCGGTGCTCATCGCCGGCAGCATTCGGCGGAACGCCACGGAAATGGCGGTAACCAACCGGCGGGTGCTGATCAAAACGGGGCTGGCGAGCCGCCGGACCATCGAGATGCTGCTGAATAAGGTGGAGACGATCGAGGTTGAGGAGCCCGGACTGGGGCGCATCTTCGGCTACGGATCGATCGTGATCGTCGGGACCGGCGGCACGTCGGAGCCGTTCCATAAAATGGCCCATCCAATTGAGTTCCGCAACCGGGTGCAGATGGAAATCGAACGGCTGCAGCCGGGGAATGCTCAGCCAGCGGAGGGGAAAATCTGACCGATGAAGGTTCTCTTCGTCGCCGGATTTGGGCCGATCGTCCGTGACGCAGCGGAGCAACGCAGGCTCTACGGCGAGGCGCTCGGCATTCGTTTCAAAGAAGAGAAGGACGGTTACCGTCACACCGAAGCATTGGCGGGCGTAAAGACATTCGCACTATGGCCGCTGTGGCAGGCGGCGCAGTCGTGCTTTGGGAAGGATGCATGGCCGGAGGAGATTCCGGCGCCGCAGGCGTGGCTCGAGTTCGACGTGGACGACGTTGAGAAAGCCACTGCGGAACTGGAGTCGCGGGGCTACCAGCTGCTGGTGAGGAATAAGCGAGAACCCTGGGGGCAGACGGTGAGCCGTTTTCTTGCGCCGGAAGGACTGCTGGTCGGGATCGCGTGTACTCCCGCGCTGCGGGAGCCGGAATAAGAGCGCGATTTTCCGCGGCGGCACCTGTTGCGTGGCTGCAGAATTCCTGTTTTGCTGGTTCGCATGGAAGAAACTCAGGAATTGCGGGAGCAGCAAGAAAAGGCCGCCGAGAACCGGCTGCATGCCGTGAGCTTCACCATGAGCCTGCTGGCCGTGCTGGTGGCCGTTGTCACGGTGCTGGGGCATCGCACGCATACGGAAGCCGTTCTGCACCAGGCACGCGCCAGCGACCAGTGGAATTTCTATCAGGCGCACAAGATCCGGCAGTACAACACACAGCTCACCACGGACCTGCTGGGGGCGCTTGCTGTTCGCGATCAGGCTGCCGCCAACAAGGTGACCAGCGCCTACGCCGCGCACCTGCAGAAGTGGAATCAGGACCTGACCGAGACCGAGGAGAAGGCGCGCGATCTGGAGGCCGAGGTGGCCAAAGACGAGCGCCGTGCCGACCGGTTCGATCTGGGCGAGGCGCTGCTGGAGATCGGGCTGGTCATCACGTCGATCACGCTGCTCACGCGACAGCGCGGCTACTGGTATCTGGGAATGGGCTTCGGCGCGGCGGGAATTGTGCTGTCGGCGTGGGCGTTTCTGGTGCAGTGAGCGGGGCTGGAGCGGCTTCTGTGCGGCTGGTTCCCTGCCTGGCTTCTGCTGCGGTCACCACAACAATTTAGCGGCGAGCTGAATCTGCCGGGACGTGGTGGACGTGCTGGTGATGACTCCGGCGGTGGGCGACAGACCCGAAGGAGTGAAGACGACCAGGTTCGGCGTGCTGAAGTTCGTGTGATTCAGGATGTTGAAGAACTCGGCGCGGAGCTGCAGCCGCATGCGCTCATGCAGCGACGTGTCCTTGAGCATGGAGAAATCCCACTCGCCGATGCCCGGCCCGCTAAGGCTGTCGCGGCGCAGGTTGCCGAAGAACCCGCTGCCCGGTGGAGGGGCGAGGAAAGCTGCGGGATTGAACCACTCCGCCGGCTTGCCGATGATGCGGTTGCCGTGGAAATTTGGGTTGACGAAGGGGCGCACGGGGTTCTTCGTGTCGCCGTTGTTGGACGGGTTATAGCTGAGCTGCGGCGTGAACGGGAAGCCGGACTGCAGCGTGACGATGGAGTTGGCTGTCCATCCACCCGCGAGAGCATGGGTCCACCCTCCTGCGCGGTTCAGGAACCGCTTGCGCGCTCCGAAAGGAAGCTCGTACACCTCGTTGATGGACGCGGCATTGCGAACGTCGTAGGTGGCCGGGCCCCAGTC
>DATGJK010000381.1:0-8442 GCA_035295245.1 Acidobacteriaceae bacterium | reverse complement strand
GGGGCGGAGAAGCTGGATTTTCGGGGGATCTGGGCGTGGGACGCGAACACGGCGATCGTGATGTCGAGCGGGCCCGGTGACCAGTCGCGGCTCTACAAGACGACCGATGGGTGCTCGAGTTGGAAGCTGCTGTTCACGAATCCGGATAAGGATGGGTTTTGGGATGCGGTGGCGTTCAGGGATCGGATCGTAGGCTGGCTTCTCGGCGACCCGGTAAGAGGGCAATTTCAGCTATGGCATACGAGCACGGGCGGGGACAAGTGGTCCCCCGAGGCTGACAGCCGAGTTCTCAAGGCTAAATCAAGTTCCGAGGGCGCCTTTGCGGCCAGCAATTCATCTCTGCTGGTCGACCGCTCAGGATGGGGCGCGGCGTTTGGGTCCGGTGGAATTGGCGGTGCGTTTTTCTTCCGGATCGAGGGAGAGAGCATATGTGTGGACTGCGATGTGGCGCCGAAGGACCTTTGGGCAAAAACGATCACGCCAGTCGCATCAGGGTCATCAAGCGCGGGGATTTTTTCGATTGCCGATTGGGGGCAGATAGTCGCCGTCGGTGGCGATTACACGAAGCCGAACGAATCCGCGGGCACAGCGGCATGGTCGGCGGATGGCGGGAAGACCTGGACGGCGGCGGTGAAATCTCCGCATGGATACCGGTCGGCGGTAGCGTGGGACGCACAGGCGACGGCCTGGATTACGGTGGGGACGAACGGGTCGGACATCAGCTACGACGATGGGAAGACGTGGGAGCCTTTAGACGACGGCAACTGGAACGCGCTCAGCCTGCCGTGGGTGGTGGGTCCGCAGGGCCGGATTGCGAAACTGGGCAAATTGCCGCCGAGGAAGTGAGCCGCTTTCGCCGCCTTCCCATGTCTCCAAAACCCCAGACATGGGCCACCCGGCTCAGCCCCCAAAATGCGATCTGCAAAGCTCATCGATGCAGCCGTTTGCACCGCTTGAACCGTTCATCCGGTCGCCAGGAATTGCAGCGTAAAATAGTGGGGTTGGGCCGGAGCTGACAGGCGTGGGCTATGTTTCCGCTGGCCTTGGACTTAGCCACGGCGGCCAGGTGAACGCTTCGGGCCCGGAATGCGTCTATTCTCTGCAGTATTCGGTAAACGGGGTCAAAGCACCTTTTCATGGCTGAATTTGTCATCAGGCTCGCCGATGAGCGGGGGCATGTGCAGGAGCAGGTGCAGTCGGCTGCAACGGCCGACGAGCTGCGCAGCCGCTTCACGCAGGCGGGGTACTACGTCTACTCGGTCAAGCCGCGCGGGCTGGTGGGAGGCGTGCGGAAGGCGAAGCTCGAGGCGTTTCTCATCTTCAATCAGCAGTTTCTGACCCTGATCCGGGCGGGCTTGCCGATTCTGGGCTCGCTGGAGATGCTGGCAAAGAGCCAGAAAAACCCTGTCTTTGCTCAGCAGTTGCAGAACGTGGCGGCGCGGGTGCGGACGGGCGAGCCGATCTCGTCTGCGTTCGAGGCGCAGGGCGGATTTCCGCTCATGTACACGACGACGCTGCTCGCCGGAGAACGCTCGGGCAATCTGGAAGAGGTGCTGGGGCGGTATCTGTCGTTCCAGCGCGTGTCGCTGGCGTTCCGCAAGAAGCTGCAGGCGTCGCTGATTTATCCGGCGCTGCTGGTGACGCTGGTGATTGCGATGTTCATCTTCATGATCACCTTTGTGGTGCCGCAGTTTGCCAAGCTCTATGACCAGATCGGGACCACGCTGCCGTCGATCACGCTGGCCATGCTGGCGATCGGTCGCGGGGCGCAGCAGTACATCGCGTATATCCTGCCCGCGGTGGCGCTGCTGGCCTTTCTCGTATGGCGCTGGAGCAAGAGCGACGCCGGCGCGGAGAAGATCGACAGCTTTCGCGTGGCGCTGCCGGTCTTTGGGAAGATTTGGCTGAAATACCAGGTGGCGATGTTCGCGCGCACCTTGTCCACGCTGCTGAGCGGAGGCATTCCGCTGGTGCCGTCGCTGGAAACCGCGGCGCGCTCGATTACCAGCAAGCGGATCAGCAAGGCCGTTTTCTCCTCGGTCACCAGCGTGCGCGAAGGCAAGGGGCTAGCGAAGAGCCTGAACGAGACGAAGGTCTTTCCGGAGCTTTCGACGGAGATGATCGAAGTGGGCGAGTCGACGGGCGCGCTGCCGCAGATGCTGAATTCCGTCGCTGAGTTTTTCGAGGAGGACGTGCAGACGGCGCTGACGGCGGCGCTGGCGCTGATTGAACCGGCAATTCTGATTGTGATGGGCGTGGTGGTGGTGATCATTCTGATCGCGCTGTATCTTCCCATCTTTTCCATGGGCAGCACGATGCACTAAAAAACAGTTGTCCGTGATCAGTCGTCAGTTGTCAGTAAAAGCGGCGGCTCAGGCTCACCGGCAACGGGCAACCAGGAACCAGGAACTGAGGTTTTTATGGCGGATACGCCATCGTTAACACTCCCGACTGAGCAGGATGAGACCGCGCAGGCGCAGGCGCTGGCGCGGCGCTATCGCTCGGAGTTTGTCGATCTGCGGAATTTCCGCATCCAGCACGAGGTGCTGCGCAGCGTTCCGGTAGACATGATGTTCCGCTACAACTTTGTGCCGCTGGAGCAGCAGAACGAGCGGCTGGTCATCGCGGTCAGCGATCCGAGCAAGCTGATGATGCTCGACGAGATCTCGACCCTGCTCGGCAAGCGCATCATCACCCGCGTTGCGACGCTGTCGCAGATCACCGACCTGCTGAAGAAGACGGAGCAGAGCCAGCGCGTCCTCGACGAAGCTTCCGAAGGCCTGACTTTCGACGTGATCTCGTCGGATGAGAATCCGGACGAGAACATCTCGATCGAGAAGCTGACGTCGGAAGAGGACATCAGCCCGATCATCCGGCTCGTGGACACGACCATCTTCACAGCACTGGAGCGGCGCGCGTCGGACATCCACATTGAGACGTATGACGACTCGGTCGTGGTGAAGTACCGCATTGACGGCGTGCTGCAGCCGGCCATGGCTCCGATTGCGCGCGAACATCATATGACCATCCTGTCGCGCATCAAGGTAATGAGCGAACTCGACATCGCCGAGCGCCGCGTGCCGCAGGACGGGCGCTTCCGCGTGCGGTACAAAGGACGGCTCATCGACTTCCGCGTCTCCATCATGCCGACGGTGCATGGGGAGAACGCGGTGCTGCGCGTGCTCGACAAAGAATCGATGAGCGAGAAGTTCCGCAAGCTCACGCTGGACGTGGTGGGGTTTGCGGACGACGATCTGCGGCGGTTCCGGCAGTACATTCGTGAGCCGTACGGCATGGTGCTGGTAACCGGGCCGACGGGATCGGGCAAGACCACGACCCTGTATGCGGCGCTGAACGAGATCAAGAGCGACGAGGACAAGATCATCACCATCGAGGACCCGGTCGAATACCAGATTCGCGGGATCACGCAGATTCCGGTGAATGAGAAGAAGGGACTGACGTTTGCGCGCGGGTTGCGGTCGATTTTGCGTCACGACCCGGACAAGATTCTGGTGGGCGAGATCCGCGACCAGGAGACGGCGCAGATCGCCATCAACTCGGCGCTGACCGGGCACCTGGTGTTCACGACGGTGCACGCGAACAACGTCGTGGACGTGATCGGGCGCTTCGTGAACATGGGCGTTGAGGTCTACAACTTTGTCTCCGCGCTGAACTGTATTCTGGCGCAGCGGCTGGTGCGCACGATTTGCGAATACTGCGTACGCCAGGTGCGTTACGACCAGGAAACGCTGCTGCAGAGCGGGCTCGATCCAAGGGAGTGGGGGAGTTTTCCATTTCGCGAAGGCGTGGGCTGCATCGAATGCGGAGGGACCGGTTATCGCGGGCGAACGGCGATTCACGAGCTGCTGGAGTTGACGGACCCCATCCGGGAAATCATTCTGGAGAAGAAGCCCAGCTCGGAAATTCGCAAGCTGGCGCAGCAGGAAGGGATGCATTTTCTGCGCGAGTCGGCTCTGGACCGGGTGCGGCGCGGGCTGACGACGCTGAAAGAGATCAACAAAGTCACATTCATTGAGGCATCGCGATAGTGGCGGGAGTAGCCGATAAATTCAAGACCGGGTCGGCGGCGCGTCCGCGCGTGGCGTGCGAGGTGCGTCCGGAGGGTGTGATCGCCGGGCGGGCGTCGCACGACAAGCGCAAGGCGGATACGGTGCTGGCCTATGCCCCGCTCGCGGCCCGCGCATTGACGCCGGGGCTGAAGACGCCGAACGTGGCAGATCGGACAGCGCTGGTATCGGCGCTGGAGACCGCTCTGAGTGCGACGAACGCCAGGGACCGCGATTTGACCATCGTGGTGCCGGATGCGGCGGCGCGCGTGCTGCTTCTGGACTTTGACACCCTTCCCGCGAAGCGGCAGGAGGCCATTTCGGTTGTGCGATTCCGGCTGCGGAAAATGGTGCCGTTCGACGTGGACACGGCGGCGGTGAGCTATCAGGTGATGGGGCAGAAGGCGAATCAGCTCAGCGTGCTGGTCACGGTGATGCCGGCGGACGTGCTGGCCGAGTATGAGGGCGTGGCGCGTGAGGCGGGATACCAGCCGGGTGCGGTCCTGCCGGCTACGCTGGCGGTGGCCGCCGGTCTCGACGGCGGAGGAGCCACGCTGCTGGTCAACCAAATGAGGTCTTCCGTAACAACCGCGGTTACGAGTGGCGACGAGATGCTGCTGCATCGCACCGTGGACTTGTCGGCCGATTTGCCGCCAGGCAGTCCGGCGCGCGACGAGGAGATTGCCCAGGCGGTGATTACTGCTCTTGCCTGGTATGAGGACACTCTGCGCGCGACACCCGCAAAGCTGCACTATGCCGGTCCAGGCGGAGCGCAGGCAGCGAGGTTGTCGCGCTGGCTGCGGCTCGTCGATGCGGCGCCGGCCATCGCGGATGTGGCTGTACCGACGGGCGCGACGATGGCCACGGATGTTCCCGCCGGGATAACGGCAGGCGTAACGGGGGCGCTGGCGAGCCAATGAGAGTCTCCGTCAATCTTGCCAGCCAGCCCTACGTGGAACTGGGTCCGGTGTACAACCGGCTGCGGATCTGGACTGCGATCCTGGTCATTGTGGGGCTGGCGCTCTATTTTCTCTACCGCAGTGAGAGCGTCGAGGCCGGTCAGACGCTGGCCACGGTGCACACGGTCGAGAGCCAGGTGCGCCAGCTGGAGCAGCAGCGGCAGAGCTATCAGGCGCTGATGCAGCAGCCGAAAGATGCCGCGATCCTGCGGCAGTCAGACTATCTGAACGATGTATTCAGGAGCAAGGCCTTCTCGTGGACGGCGACCATGACCGACCTCGAGACGGTGCTGCCCTCCGGCGTGCAGGTGCAGAGTATCGATCCGATCGTCGCGCCAGACGGGCATGTGACGATCCGATTGCGCGTGACCGGACCGCGGGAGAAGGCGCTGGACCTGATCAGGAATCTGGAGAGGTCGAAGCACTTTGCCGCTCCGGCGCTGGCGTCGGAATCGGCGGCGACGGGCGCCGGGAACGTGCAGGACATCAGCACAGGCAACGATGTGAACTTCGACATCATTGCAAATTACCGGCCGCTGCCACTGCCGGCGAACGCACCGGCGCAGAAGCATCCGGCCACGAGGGGCAAGCGGCCGGCCACAGCGACAGGCGCGGCGGCAGCGGGCGTAAATCCGGCAGGTCCCGCGACACCGGGCACGAAGCCGGCGGTGCCACGCAGCGCAAGGCCGATGGGCGCGACGACCCCGGGCGCAAGGCCCGTGGGTGCGCCGCCAGGAAGGAGTCCGCATCCATGAACGGGCGGCGCGGCTTCTTCACCAAACTGAACCTCCATTTCATCGCGCTGGGACTGGTGCTGGCGGGCGTGATCTTCGTCGGGGTGCGGTTTGCGCTGGCCTGGAGCGCGATCCGCAGCGAGCAGTCGAGCACGTTCACCGAGGAAGAGATTCGGTACGGGCAGCTGAAAGCCCAGATGGCGCGGCTGAACGGGCTTCCGGAAAAGGTGCAGGCGGCCGATCAGGACGCGCAGAAGTTCTACGAAGCGCGCATCGCGCCGAACTACTCAACGATGATCGGGCAGCTGGATGGCACGGCGGAGAAGGACCACGTGCGGCTGACGCGCTCGGCCTATGCGCCGGCTCCGGCCATTCAGGGGCTGACGGAAGTGAACATCGATGCCGGGCTCAGCGGCCAGTACAGCGACATGATGCACTTCATCAACGACATTGAGCGCGACCGGAACCACGTCTTCTTCCTGATCAAGGGCGTCACCTTTACCGGACAGCAGGGCGGCCTGGTGAATCTGCGCATACGGCTGACAAGCTACCTGCGGTCGGATGCAGCGGACATCCCGCAGGCCGCGGTGCCGCCAGCGGGCGAGCAGGGGGCGCCATGAAGACGGGATTCGAGAACAAGCGCAACGTGGCGATCCTGATCGTGCTGGGGCTGGTGCTGGCCGGCTGCATCTGGTACTTCGTGGGCAAGATGTTTGGCGGAGGGCCGGCGCCATCGGCCGCTGCGCAACCGGCGACACCGTCAGCGACCGCGACCCGGGAGACTCCGGCGGAGCGGCGCGCGACCACGAACGCGCAGGGTCCGGCGGCGAAGAAGGTGGCCTCGCTGGAGAGCCTCGATCCGACGCTGCATCCGGAGCTGATGGCCGGAGCGGAGTCGCTGGTGTATGCCGGAACAGGTCGGAACATCTTCTCGATGCAATCGGCGCCGCCGAGAATCGAGCAGGTGATCGGCCCTGTACGGCCCTCCACGCCACAGGCGCCACCGCCACCGCCGGGGCCGCCGCCGATTGACCTGACCTTCTTCGGATACCAGGCAAACAACGGGGTGAAGAAGGCCTTCCTGCTGCACGGAACGGATGTGTTCATCGCCTCAGAAGGCGACGTGGTGGATCACCACTACAAGATTGATAAGATCAACCCGCTCTCAATTCAGGTGACGGATCTGCTCTACAACAACACGCAGACGTTGCCGCTTTCGCAGAGCTGAGACGTCTTATAACTATGCCCTTGTTTGTCTCCAATCCGCGCCGCGAAGCCGAGGGTGAGTCGGGCTTCGTGCTGCTGGCGGTGATCTTTCTGACGCTGCTGCTGCTGATCACGCTGGCCATTGCCGCGCCGAAGATGGCGATGTCGATCCAGCGCGACAAGGACCTCGAGACCATGCATCGCGGGGAGCAGTACAAGCGGGCGATCCAGCTGTACTACCGGCAGTTCGGGCGCTATCCCACGTCGGTCGATCAGCTGGTGCAGACCAACAACATCCGCTTCCTGCGCAAACGCTACGTCGATCCGGAAACCGGCAAGGACGACTGGAAGCCGGTGGTCTACGGACGGGCGCATGTGCGGCCGCTGGGCTTCTTCGGGCAGCCGCTCTCGGCGGCGGCGGGCGCGGTGGCGGTCGCGGCCATGGGCAATGCATCGATGGGCATGTATGCGCCGGACTCGAGCATCACGAAGGGCGCCGACGGCTTGCCGGTGAGCAACGATGGCAGCGGTCCGGGGATGTCGGGCAGCATGCCGGCAGCGTCAAGCTCCGGACCTGGCAGCACTGGAGCTTCGAACAGCGGGACCTTCTCGATGGGCGGCGGTCAGAGCAACTCGGGGCTCGGCTCGTCCAGTTCGGGCTTCGGCTCATCGAGCTTCGGCGGATCCAGCTTTGGGTCCGGGCAGAGCGGGTCGTCGTTTGGATCGCCGATGGGCGGAGCGAATCCAGGAACCGGGGCGCCGGGGACCGGGGCACCGGGCATGGGCAGCCAGAACGCCACCTCGTTTGGCGGATCGCAGGGGCCCATCGTCGGCGTAACGCTGCCGGTGGACAAGGCGTCGATCCTGATCTACAAGAAGCAGGACCACTACAACAAGTGGGAGTTCAACTACGATCCGGTTGAGGATCAGATGAAGGCCGCTGCCAGCCTGTTCGGCGGGGGCAGCGCCATGGGCAGCGGCATGCCGGGCGGGACCACGCCGGGAGCCGGCGGCCTGGGCGGTTCGCAGACGGGAAGCGGCTTCGGGAACAGCGGCAGCAGCTTCGGGAACAACGGAAGCAGCTTCGGGCAGTCGGGGCTGGGCGGATCGGGTTCGCCGTCGCCGAGCCCGAGTCCGACGCCGCAGCCGTCGCCGACCAATCCGCAGTAAGCGAGAGCCCAAAAGCGAAGGCCCGCTCTCCCGGTGCCGCATGTCGCGGAACGGGAGGGCGGGCCTCGTTTGCGTCCGGGGGAGAAGCCCCGGGAAGGCTCAGACCTGGAACGAAGACCCGCAGCCGCAGGTGCTCTTGACGGTGGGGTTGTCGAACTTGAAGCCGGCGGCTTCGAGGGTCTCGACATAATCGACGACGCAGCCGTTGAGGTACATCAGCGAGGTGGCGTCGACGAAAACCTTCAGGCCGTTGAAGTCGTAGACCTTGTCCATCATGCCGGCCTGGTTCTCGAAGGACATCGAGTA
>DATGJK010000380.1:0-11096 GCA_035295245.1 Acidobacteriaceae bacterium | reverse complement strand
AACACCGCCGGGTGGATGACGGCGGAAATCGGCCGCCAGCCCTGGCTCGTTTACGGACTCATCCGCACGGCGCAGGGCTACTCCTCACACGTCTCGGCCGGCAACACGCTGTTCACGCTGCTCGGATTCCTGGGAATGTACTCGGTGCTGTCGATCGTGTGGATCGTGCTGGTGTACCGATTCATTCGCACCGGACCGGTTGCAGTGACGCACGAGCCTGAGCCCGAACCTGCGACGCTGGCTGCGGTTTAGGAGAGAGGAGAACGCCATGGGATTTGTCTGGTTCTGGATTGTCGCGGTGATGATCGCCGCCTACGTTGTTCTCGATGGTTTCGATCTTGGCGTGGGCATTCTCGCTCCGTTTGTCGCTCGGACTGAAGAAGAGCGTCGTATGCTCTTCCGCTCGATTGGGCCGGTGTGGGATGGAAACGAAGTGTGGCTGCTAGCCGGAGGGGGCACACTCTATTTCGCTTTCCCGCTGCTGTACGCTTCGTCGTTCAGCGGATTTTACCTGCCGCTGATGATCGTGTTGTGGCTGCTGATTGGGCGCGGAGCGAGCATTGAGCTGCGGATGCACATCGACCACAGCGTGTGGCGCAGCTTCTTCGATGGGCTGTTCTTTGTCTCAAGCGCATTGCTCGCCATTTTTTTCGGCGCAGCGCTGGCCAACGTGATCCGCGGAGTGCCACTGGAGGCGGATAACTACTTCTTCCTGCCGCTCTGGACGAACTGGCGGGTCGGAGCGCAGCCTGGAATCCTCGACTGGTATACGGTGATCGGCGGAGTCGTCGCGCTGGTCGCGCTGGCTCTGCACGGGGCCCTGTGGCTGGCGATCAAAGCGCCGGGCGAACTGGAAATCCGCGCTCGGCGTGTTGCCGGAGCGCTCTGGTTCGTGCTGCTGCTGGTGACCTTCATCAGCCTGCCGGCGACGATCGCGATTCGCCCGTCGGCGCTGGAGAACTACAAAGCGCACCCGGTGTTGTTCATCATTCCCCTGGCGGTCGTGGCTACGCTGATCGCGACTTTGAACTTCACGCGGCAGCGCAAAGATGTCGCCGCCTTTGTCTCGTCAAGTTTGTACCTAATCTTTATGCTGGTCGGCGCTGCTGTCGGGCTTTACCCGACGCTGCTGCCTTCCTCCAGCGATCCTTCGCGCGATATCACCATTGCTCGCGCGCTGACGGGTCCGCACTCACTGCATGTGGGACTGATCTGGTGGTCGGTGGGCATGGCGATTGCGCTGGCCTATTTCGTTACTTCGTATCGGCTGTTCCGCGGCAAGGTTTCGGCGGAAGCAGGCTACGGTCATTCATGAATTCATCAGGAGCTTCCCCCACTATGGCTTCCATCGCAACCCCGCCATCCTCCGAAGCGCCGGTCATCATCGATCCGGCACACGATCTGGTCAGTATTCGCCGCAGTCCGCTGGCGCCGATCTTCACGCCGAATTCGGTGGCGGTGATTGGAGCGTCGGAGCGCGAGGGCAGCGTCGGCTGCACCGTTCTCAGCAACCTCATCTCCAGCGCGTTCGGCGGGCCGGTGTGGCCGGTGAATCCCAAGCGGCCCACGGTGCTGGGCGTGCAGGCTTATAAATCAATCGCGGAACTGCCCGGCGTACCGGACCTGATCGTGGTGACCACGCCTGCGGCGACGGTGCCGGGCATCATTCAGGAAGCGGTCGATGCGAAGGTTCCTGCGGGAATCATTATCTCCGCCGGGTTTAAGGAAGTCGGCGAAGCGGGCAAAGAGCTGGAGCGCCAGATCGCGAAGATCATTGCCGGGAAAATGCGCATCATCGGGCCCAACTGTCTCGGGGTGATGAATCCCGTCGGGGGTGTCAACGCGAATTTTGCGAAGGCCATGGTTCCGCCCGGGCGTCTGGCTTTTATCAGTCAAAGCGGCGCGCTGGGAACCGCGATTCTCGACTGGTGCATTCGCGAACAGGTGGGACTTAGCGGCTTCGTTTCGGCCGGGTCCATGCTGGACGTCACCTTCGGCGAGCTGATCGACCACTACGGGCAGGATCCGAACACCGACTCGATCGTGATCTACATGGAGTCGATCGGCAACGCGCGCAGCTTTCTTTCGGCGGCGCGTGCGGTGGCGATGAACAAGCCCATCCTGGTCATCAAAGCTGGACGTACGGCGGCCGCGGCCAAAGCGGCCGCGTCGCATACAGGCTCACTCACCGGCAGCGACGACGTGCTCGACGCCGCCTTCCAGCGCGCCGGAGTGCTGCGCGTGAACTCGATCAGCGAGCTGTTCTATGTGGCCGAAGCGCTGGCGAAGCAGCCTCGTCCAAAGGGGCCGCGGCTCACGATTCTGACGAACGCGGGTGGTCCCGGCGTGCTGGCAACGGACGCCCTGATTTCCTCGGGCGGCGAATTGACGGACATCTCCGCGGAGACGATCGCCACCTACAACAGCTTCCTGCCCGACGCCTGGAGCCACAACAATCCGGTCGACATTCTTGGCGATGCGGAGTCGGACCGCTACTCCAAGGCCCTCGAGATTGCCTCAAAAGACGTGAACACCGATGGGATGCTGGTCATCCTCACGCCACAGGGCATGACGAACGCCACCGAAGTGGCCGAGCATCTGGCGCCTTACGCCAGCGGCACCGGAAAACCGGTGATCGCCAGCTGGATGGGCGGCGATGGAGTCGCAGAGGGCGAGGCGATTCTGAAACGCGCCGGCATCCCCGTATTCCCCTATCCAGACGCGGCTGCGGAAACGTTCGTCCTCACATGGAAACACACGCAGCACCTGCGCGATCTGTACGAGACGCCTGCGATGCGCGCCGGATCGGTGCTGGACGCGAAGCGCGATCTCGCCACCGGCATCGTTGGCCATGTACGCGAAGGGCGTCGCACGATTCTGACCGAGTTCGAATCGAAGCAGCTGCTTGCAGCCTACGGTATCCCGACGGTGCGCACCGAACTCGCCGCAACCGCGGATGAAGCGGTGCACAAGGCTGGGGAGATCGGATACCCGGTTGTCCTGAAGCTGCATTCCGAGACCATTACTCATAAGACTGACGTCGGCGGCGTGAAGCTGAACCTGCGCACCGCGAACGATGTGGCTGCGGCCTTCGCGGAGATTCAGGCATCGGTTACGGCGAGAGTGGGCGCCGAGCACTTCCTGGGAGTGACGGTGCAGCCGTTCGCGAAGCTCGACGGCTACGAACTGATTATCGGCAGCAGCATCGATCCGCAACTCGGCCCTGTGCTGCTCTTTGGAACGGGCGGCCAGCTGGTCGAGGTCTACAAGGATCGCGCGCTGGCTCTGCCGCCGCTGACGGCGACCCTGGCCCGCCATCAGATGGAGCAGACGCGAATCTATACCGCGCTGAAGGGAGTTCGCGGCCGCAAGCCGATCGACATTGAAGCGCTGGAAGGACTCATCGTCCGCTTTAGCGAGCTGGTGGTGGAGCAGCGCTGGATTAAAGAGATCGACATTAACCCGCTCCTGGCCTCACCGGACGGACTCATCGCGCTTGATGCCAGGGTTGTCCTCTACGATCCTGCAACCACGGAGGAGCAGCTGCCTCATCCGGCGATTCGGCCGTATCCGGTGGAGTACGTCAGCCCGTGGACTACGAAGACGGGCCGCAGCTTCCTGATACGCCCGATCCGTCCCGAAGACGAGCCACTGATCGTGGACTTTCACGAGCGGCTGTCAGAACGCACCGTGGTGGGACGGTATTTCACCTCATTGGCGCTGGGCGCGCGCAAAGCGCACGAGAGGCTTACGCGCATCTGCTTCATCGACTACGATCGCGAACTCGCGCTGGTGGCCGAAACGGACGACCGCACGGCAGGCAAGATCATTGGCGGCGTCAGCCGGCTGATCCGCCAGGATGATGGATCTGCGACGGTGGCCGTGGTTGTTGCCGACGAGTTCCAGGGACAGGGCCTGGGAGAAAAGCTGCTGCTGCGCTCGCTGGCGGCGGCGCGCGCCGAGCATATTCACCGCGTGGTTCTGTATTTCCTGCCGGAGAATGCGCGCATGAACGGGCTGTCGCGCAAGCTGGGATTTGCTTTGTCGGAAGAGAAGGGCTTAGTTCGCGGCGAACTCACTCTTTAGGAGTCGCCGCATTTGGGGCAGGGAGTTCTCTCTGCCCCTTTCTCTTTTGCCGAAGATTTCAGCGGATGGCGGGCTCGTTCAGCCGCAGAGATTCCTGCTTGCCATCCTCGGACGCCGCGAGTGGCAGCCGCACCGTGACGCATGTGCCCTGGCCAAGCTGACTGGTCACGTCAATGGCTCCGCCACACGCGTCGACGATGGCTTTGCAGATCGACAGGCCGAGGCCCGCGCCGCCGGTGCTCCGCGTGCGGGAGCTGTCTCCCCGCCAAAAGCGCTCGAAGAGGTGCGGCAGGTCTTCCGGAGCGATGCCGCTGCCGGTATCGCGCACCTCGAGCACCACGCCCGCTGACTGCGTGACCGCGGTTGTTACTGATCCACCGGCCGGTGTGTGCTGCACGGCGTTGAGCACCAGATTGGCGACCAGCGAGGCGCAGGCGTCACCAGAGAGGCGCACGAGAGCCGACCCGGAGGCATGCACGGCGATGTTCACCCGGCGAATCTCGGCGAGGCGCTCCATCTGGACGGCAACGTCGCGAGCGACTTCGGCCAAATCGCAGCGCTCGGTTCGCTCTTCCGCGCCGCGCTCAAAGCGAGCCAGCTGCAGCATCCGCTGCACCAGCTCTTCCATGCGTTCGCAGTCGTCCAGACACGTAATGAGGCCGCTGGCGTATTCGCGCGTGGTGCGCGGGCGCGAGGCGAGCAGCTGCAGGGACGACTTCACGATGGTGACGGCCGTTTTCAGTTCATGCGCGGCGTCGTGGACGAAGACCTGCTGCTGGCGGAAGGCTTCTTCAAGGCGCTGGGTCGCGGACTCGAGAGCATGGGCGAGAACGGCCAGTTCCTCAGTATGGTGCGCGCTGTCGGGAGCCTGAAAACGCGGACGCAACGGCGTGATATCGGCAGCGGCGAGGCTCAGGCTTTCCAGGGGAGCGAGGCCGCGGCGCAAGAGGAAAGCGAGAACCAGGCCGGTAAGCAGCAGCAATAAGCTATTCGCCAGGATCAGGAAGCGCGCTGCCCTGCTCATCGCCGCGTAAACGGGGTTGAGCGACACGGCATAGAAGATGGTTACCGGGCGTGAGATGCCGGGGTTGGTGTCATCCGCGTCGATGACCCGGACGCCGTGCAATTGGAGTCCGCGCAGCCGCGCGTCGCGGATGCGGAAATTGTGCGGCGCCTGCACGCTGCCAAAGATCTTCTCATCTCCATTGATCCAGGCTGCGGAGCGCGCCACCACCGGGCCGCGCGCATCCTGCACCATCCACAGATCGCCACTGCGCAGATCGAGCGCATCCGGATTCACGGCGACATTGTCGCCGACGTCTTCCGCGTCATGAACGGCGCCCAGCAGGGAGTCGGCGCGTCCGCGCAGCGCCTGATCGAAGCCCTGCATCTGGTCGCGCCAGAGGTAGAGCAGCATCGCCGCGCTCATGCCAGCGGCCAACACGCACTCCAGCACGAGCACGATCGCAATGAGCCGGCGGCGGAGGGAGTAGCGTCTCATCATGCGCTGTTTCCTCCGGCGATGAGACGGTATCCGCGGCCGCGCAAGGTTTCGATCCAGGGAGCCGTGTCGCAGCTCTTCCCGCGGTTCAGCTTGCGGCGAAGATTGGAGATGTGCGCCTCGATCACGTTGGAGTGGTGTTCCCAGTTGTAATCGTAGAGATGCTCGAGCAAGACCTGCTTCGAGATGACCGAGCGCGGGCGATGGCTGAGGTATTCGAGAGCGCGATACTCGGTCGGCGAAAGCTCAACGGCATGGCCGCCGACGGAGACGGTCTTCTCGATGGTGTCGATGATCAGGTCCGCCACCTGGATTTTGGGGTGGCTCACGCCGTTGCTGCGCCGAATAAGGGCTTTCGCCCGGGCCAGCAATTCTCCCAGGTCGAAGGGTTTGGCCAGGTAGTCGTCGGCGCCGGCATTCAGCAGGCTGACGACGGAGGCTTTTTCCGCGACGGCAGTCAGCACCAGCACGGGAGCGGATTGTCCGGCGGCGCGCATGGCACGCAATACCTGGAGACCGTCCATGCCTGGCAACATCAGGTCGAGGAGGATCAGATCGTAGCCGGTTTGGCGCGCGAACTCGACGCCATCAGGGCCGGAATTGGCGACGTCAACAGCCAGGCCGGCGTTCTCACGCAGCGCGGCGGCGATATTCTCCGCGACCCGGATTTCGTCGTCGACGACCAGCACTCGCATAGCAAGCGAAGCCCCGTTTTCCATTTTGCCTGAATTCGCTGGGTACGAACGGGCCGTTTTCGCGGTTCGGGACCACTCCCGGAGGACCCACCGCCGATACAATGGAATTATGCGCCGTGTCTATATGGACGCCAATGCCACGACCCCTCTGCTGCCAGAGGTTTTAGAGGCCATGCGCCCATTTTTTATAGAGGCATTCGGCAATGCTTCGTCCATCCATCAGCATGGTCAGCACGCCCGCGCTGCCGTGGAGCGCGCCCGGGAACAAGCAGCGGCGCTGCTGCATTGCCGCCCGACGGAGGTCGTCTTCACTTCCGGGGGGACGGAGAGCGACAACACAGCGCTGTTTGGAGTGCTGCGCCCCGGCGACCATCTCATCACATCCGGCATTGAGCACCATGCGGTCCTGCATACGGCGCAGAAGATGCGCGACCGTGGGGTGGAGGTCACATTCCTGGCGGTCTCCTCCGGCGGCGCCGTTGACCCGATGGATGTTTACCGCGCTCTCAGGCCGAACACGAAGCTGATCAGCATCATGATGGCCAACAACGAGACGGGAGTGATCCAGCCGGTTGAGGCCATCGGCAAAATTGCGGCTGAGGCGGAGGTCTGTTTTCATACCGACGCGGTTCAGGCCGCGGGTAAGATTCCCATCGATGTAAAGGCAATCGGCTGCCACATGCTCAGTATTTCGGGGCATAAGCTGCACGCGCCGCAGGGGATCGGCATCCTCTATGTGCGGCGGGGGACGCGCTTCGAGCCGCTGCTCTTCGGAGGAGCGCACGAGCGACAGCGCCGGGCGGGCACGGAGAACGTCGCCGGGATCGTCGGTCTGGGCAAAGCGGCGGAGATGGCGCTGGCCGGGCTCACGGATGGTACCGAGGAGCGCATTTCTCTGATGCGCGACCGGCTGGAACAGGGATTGCTGGCGAGCGTCGAATACTGCGGCGTGAACGGCGTCGGGCAGCCGCGGGTGCCGAACACGTCGAACCTCTACTTCGACCATCTTGAGGGAGAGGCGCTGGTGATCGCGCTCGACCTGAAGGGTCTGGCGGTCTCCGGGGGATCAGCCTGCTCGTCCGGCTCGACGGAACCGTCGCATGTGCTGAAGGCTATGCAACTGCCTCTGGCGCGTTCGCGGGCCAGCCTGCGCTTCAGCCTCAGCCGGTTGAATAGCGAGGTTGATGTGGATTTCGCGCTGGAGATCGTTCCACCGGCTGTCGCGCGCCTGCGGGAACTGTCGCCGATCTACAAGAAGGTGAAAGCGAGCGCAGTGCCGGTCACGGCTTAGCAGCGGGTAACGGGAAAGGGGGCGCGGTGTCGCGCCCCTTTTTCCTTACTGAGTCGCGTTTAACGGTGGGGTGTTCCGCCTCCGCTGCCGTGGGCCGCTCCGCCGCCACCGGCCGGGGGTGCGCCACCACCGGCGTGACCGCCAGCACCGCCAGGGCTGCCGACACTTCCGCCGACATGTACACTCCCGCCGGCAGCGGGAGGAGCATACACATGTCCGCCACCCACCGGCGCGGCGCGAATCGTCCCTGGGGGCGGCGTGTATCCGCGAACCGGTCCACCCGGATTAATGCGAGGAAACTGAGCACCAGGCGCGGGCCCCAGGGTACGCGCCCCGGGTCCGGCCGGATTTCCAGGTACGAACCCCGCTGTGTGCTGCACTTCCGGCGCCATCTCCGGACGGGTGCGGACCAGCGCGCTGGTGAAGCTCTCCCTGAGGGGGCCGCGCTGGACGGGATGAATTCCGGCCTGAAGCGGTGTGATCACCTTGCCGTCAAACGTGAGCACGCGTGGCTGTCCCTTGATGGGGTTGGGGTTGCGGAAAGGCTGTCCAAACTGAGGTCCGCGATTCACCGCGATGAGCGGAGCGGGACGCGGTCCGTGCAATCCGGGTCCGTGGCGCGGGCGCAGCGGGGGAACATAGCCGCGGGGCATGCCCCAAACTGTGGCGTAGGGATACCAGCCTGCTCCCCAGAAGCCCCAGCCGCAATTTCCGGGAATCCAGATCCAGCCCCAGCCGCCGACGAAATCCCACGCACCGCAGTGATACGGCCACCAGCCCCACGGGTAGCCGGAAATCCACGTGTAACCCAGGCTCGGGTAGTAGCCCCAATAGCCGTTGCCGAAGGGATCCCAGCTGGCGTCGACGCCTGCCGGCGCCCAGACCTGCCCATATCCCGGCAAGTCGTACCAGTTGCCGTAGTAGTCCAGGTCGCTCCAGGCGGCATCGTCGGGATTGCCCACACTGGCGCGAGCGGTGGTTTCGCTGGACTCCAGCTTCGCCAGCGCCTCGTCGCGATCGGAGTTCCATTGATCCCAGGAATTCGCGGTGAGGCTCTGGGCGACGGTGTACTCGCCCGGCTGCTGGGGATCGATCTGGAAGGTCTGGTTGGGGTGGACATCGAGCGCGAGGGCTTCACCGTCGCCCACGTGAACAGCACCATGCATGACCGCCAGCTCGTTGGGAGCGGCGTCGAGCGAGATGCGAAAGACGGCGCTATCGATGGGAGTTACCGAGTCCGTGTCAAAGTGAACGCTGACCTGGCCGGCATGGGCACTCAGCTCGTAATAGCTGAGGCCGGTGAGCGCGTCGAACTGGGTGATGGTTGTCCCATCGGCGCTGCGGCTCAACCGGGTCAGTCGCATGGAACTGTTGGGAGCGAGCCGCGCGACGCTGCCGTCTTCCAGCTCAATTTCGAGGCGGCCGTTGCCGCCGGTGACAAAGCGCATGCCCTCCACGGCCGGCATATTCGGCTGTGCCTGATCGAAGGCGATCTGATCTCCCTGGTAGACCTTGACGACGCCTTCGACGTCGCTCAGCCGCACCGCGCGTACGTTGCTCACGGGCTGTGCCGGCTGTTCGTCGGTGCTCGTGGCGTCCGCAGGCGTGTCCGGCATCTGCGCTGTGGGCTGATCCGGCGGGGGCGGTGGCGTGTCCTGAGAGAAGGCGGTGGCAGTCAGGAAAAAAGCCAGCAGCCCGGGCAAAAGGATGATGGGCCTTGACCTTAGGAACGACAAGCAGAATGAATTGCGGCGACCCATAAGGGCACCTCCTCAGGAGGCTCCACCTGGTTCGACGCCTTGCGTGCGCTTTCGTTTCGAGTCGGCCACTCGCGACAGCGTCGAACGGTCCGAGCACTCCGGACCCACAACTCCTCTGCCTGAATAAACGCGCGAGCGGGGACCGAAGTTTCGAACTCCATTGTCGCATGCACAAAATGCGACCGAGAGGGCTCTCGCCCGTAGAGTGGATGCGCGCTCAGTTGCGTTTCGCGGGTTCCTCGCAGCGGCTGAGGAGGGCCAAAGCGCGCTTCCGCGCCCGGTCCATGACCTGCTGATCCTCGGCGATCGCGTGCAGATCGGCAGCGATATTGGGCAGATCCCAGGCGCGCTGGTCCTTCAGCGCATCCTGCAATCCTTCCAGTTCCGAATCGAGGCCCAGGCGGTCATGGCGGACTTCCACTTCGAGACGGCGCCCGATTTCGATGGTGAAGGCGACGGCGTTCAACTGATCGGAGAGGCGCTGCAAAACCGGATCGGAGGCCCACACGAAGGAGCAGGTGCCATGGCCTTCTGTGCCGGTGTAGGCGAATGTCTTATTGCCGGTGAAGGCCAGTCCCGAGCGGCTCTGATCGCAATGGGTGCTGAAGAAAGCGTGGGCCCGAGCGTAGGAAAACAGATCGGCGCGCAGCTTTTCGTCCAGACGAATATCCCGGTCCACGGGAGCAGGAAAAACGCCATCCTGGTAATCGATATTGGTCATGCCCGGCTGCGAGGCGAAGTGTCCGGCGCCGCTTTCATCGATGGTGATGGTGTATTTGGATGGGTTGAGCTGCGGATGCTCGAAGGTATAGACGATCCGCGCCGAAGTTTGCGCGGTTGCAGACCAGGCGCAGAAAACAGCGATCGACGAGAGAATACCCAGGTACTTTCGCATGGCTAGACCGAATGTGCCTCCTGAATGGCCAGCGTTTGAGCATGATGAACGTGACAGATGGCAATGGCCAATGCATCGGCGGCATCGGCTGGTTCCGGCGCGGAGGCCAGCCGGAGCAGTCGAGCGACCATGAACTGAACCTGTTCTTTTGCGGCCAGCCCGTATCCGGTAACCGTCGACTTGATGGTTAGCGGCGCATACTCCGCAACTCTGAGTCCGGCCGTCGCGGCGGCCAGCAAAGCCACGCCGCGTACGTGTCCCAGCTTGATGGCCGATTTGGCGTTGACGGAGTAGAAGACTTCTTCGACCGCGACGACGTCGGGCCGGTACTTCTCAAGGAGCGTCGTTAAGGCGGAATAGATGAAGGCGAGACGCTGCGGCAGGGCAGTTTTCTTCGGCGGGGAAATGCCGCCGGCCGCCAGCCAGGTCAGCTCCGGGTTAGGGGCGGAGTCGTCCCACTCGACGACGCCGTAGCCGGTGGTTTCTGTACCGCAATCGATGCCGCACACCCGCATGGCTCTACCCCAGAGCGCTCGACCGAATACGCGTGGAACTACGGGCCAGTCTACCGCAGACGCCCTGCGATGAAGAAGGCCCGAGTGTGACATTTTGGCGCTGTGCCTGAGGCGGCGATTCCATTGAGATGGGCTCTCGCACGACTTGCCGGCTAACGGGATACGCCCTCGAGAGGGGAACTGGCTGTCGCATACAGTTTGCGCGCCATGCGTCCGGCCAGGAAGGCTTCGCGGCCGGCGAGCACCGCATGCTGCATGGCCTCCGCCATCAGGATGGGATTGGCCGCTGCGGCGATGGCGGTGTTCATGAGCACACCGTCGACGCCCATTTCCATGGCCAGCGCGGCAGATCG